>CAXMPV010000290.1:0-2174 GCA_964195175.1 uncultured Thermodesulfobacteriota bacterium
ACATCACCCATAATCTGGATCAAATTTTTGTGAGCAATACCGGTCTGAACGGGAACTTCTGTAACCTTTCCGTCAACCGCTAGATAAACAAATTCCCCACCTCCACGCCTCACTATACCTTCCTTCAATATCATTGTTGCTGATAATATAGCTCCCATCTCAAATGTAGCCTCTGCAAACATGCCACTTTTAATTGCCTCATCTTTATTTTCTATTTTGATATAAACCGGAAATGTTCTGGCACGTTTGTCCGCTTGAGGTACTATGTGAATAATGTGTCCGGTTCTTGTTATATTCCCCATTGCCGGAAAGTTGACAACACTCTCATCACCAACATTCAAACTTTGAATATACTTTTCCGGAACAGGAATCCTTACTTTCACATAGTCAAATTGCAACATGGAAATAATGCTGTCTCCCTTTTTAAGCCATTGACCTACTTCAGTACTTTCTTCAGTAATCCTGCCATCAAATGGCGCCGTAATTGTACACTTTCCGATATCATCCTCAACGCCTTCTACTACTGCCTCCTGCTTTACCAACCTAGTCTCAAACTCGTCAAGTTCCTGGTGTGAAATAGTCTTTCCCTCATAAAGTTCTTTGGCACGCTGATATTTTATGCGAGCGAGATGCTCATCTGCTTTTGCACCTTTAAGTCGTATTTCCAGAGTTGTTGTCCTGAGTTTTGCCAATACCTGCCCTTTTTTTACATAGTCACCCCTTTTTACCGGAAAATCCACCACCAACCCCTCTACTTCACCAGCAACAACACTTTTCCTGAGAGGAAAAACTGTACCCACCATTCTAACCGGTTGCCGCACATCCATCTGAACAACGCTCGATACAACCACAGGAGCTTTATTCATGTGTTCCTGTGCCAGGCTCCTGTCCGGTATAAAAAACAAAGCAATGGTGAGGAAGGTCACTATTCCAAAGCATAATAACAGATAGTTTTCTCTCTTATTACAACTACACAGAATTTTCTGTCCCGAATTGTCCATTCAGATTCTCCTTTATTTTTTTCAAAAGCTTTTGCAAGTTTGCAACATCTTTCGCTGAAATCCCTTTTACTGCTCCATCCCTTACTCCGTGAGCACATTCAGTCATCTTCTTCCATACGCCTTCCACCTTCTTTGTTGGTGAAATTAATTTTTGCCGACGGTCACGAGAAGATGTCTTTCGCTTGATCCAACCCTTTTGCTCCATCCTGTCAAGAATTCGAACTAGTGTAGGACCTTCGACGCCAATCAGTTCGGCCAGTTTAACCTGAGAGGTTTCTCCCTCCAGGGCCAGACCAGCGAGGACCTGCCATTGGGCAAACGTGATTCCATACTGCCCCAATTCAGCATCTAGTGCCTTCCTCAAGGCCCGATTTGCCATTGCAACCGAGTAACCAATACTTTCCTTAAAATCGTATTCTAACATATTGATAGCCTGCTATTTAATAGTAGCCTATTATTTTACCTGTTTAATACCAGGAATCAAGAGATAATTAGTATTTGTTGAGGAAAGCGTAAATTGCCAATAGTGTCATTCTGAATTCATTTCAGAATCTATATGTATCAAAATGCTAAGAGGCCCTGAAACAAGTCCAGGGAGACAAAACAGTTTTTCCACAACATACTAATTATCTCTTGTAGACGGGAGAGAGGGGCTCTTAAGTAATGAATGAAGAGAGATTGAGGATATGTATATAAGGTAGTCTTAAAATAAAAAAGGGAACTTACAGTTTGCACAACCGCAAGTTCCCTTTTTTAAAAATATTCTATTAATTCTTAAATTAAAAGCTATGAACCGTCTTGTAATATATAAGTATCTGTTCCACCTGTAGTTGCTGAATCATCTGCATAAATATCATCTCTCGTAGTACCATCCGAAGCATACCAACCTGCATTTTGTGAAATTCTAAACTCTACGTGACCATCTACATAAACTACGTTTTGGCCTCTTCCGGCAACATCTGCTGTGCTATAAGCATTAACAGTACCACCATGATTCGGTGAATTTGCACTTGTAGGTACATTGCTGGAGTTATTTGTAGGTCGGTCTGCAGCAAGTGCTACATCCGCATCATCAGCCTGTGTATGGGTATAGTCATATCCAAAACTACATTCATTTCTTTTAAATGCTTGATTTGGAATAATGTTCACAAATGTTTTAGGTGTAACTACAGT
>CAXMPV010000291.1:0-2170 GCA_964195175.1 uncultured Thermodesulfobacteriota bacterium
AGCTCGCCGGCGGCTTCGGCTTCAACCTGCACATCGCCAACGGGATCACCGCGCTTGGTCTCGCGACCGGCCAGGACGTCGCCTATGTCGGTGAAAGTGCCAATGGCCTCACTGCCATAGAAGAACAGGGTCCAGACTTATTGATATCTACAACCATTCCAACCTGTAATTTCTCTTTTGTCGCGAGATGTTTTTTTGAGATACGTTGTTTAGAAGATTCCAGGAGAATTCCATAAGCATCCTTTGGTTCCAGTGTCACACTAAATTTCTCCCCGGCCTTCTTCCCCTCTAACTCAAACTCCAAACCACTAATTAGTCCATTACGTCCATGCATATAAAGCATGGTTTCTCCATTATCTGAGCTTTCCAATAACTCACCATCCTCAATTACCTTGAAATGAAAGCTGACCACCTTATCTTTTTCTATCAACATTTATTCAACCTCAATATTCAATTCAACAGTTATGCACGTGAAATAAATTTATTATTCACAGTGTTAATTTTAATCGTCTCACCCGTTTCAATATATTCTGGCACCTGCACTTCCAGACCCGTTATCATAAATGCGGGTTTGGTACGACTCGTCGCGCTCGCGCCTTTCATTCCTGGTGCAGTCTCAACAATCTCTAACTCAACTGTACCGGGTAATTCAATGGCGATTAAGGCACCATCCAGTAATATGCCGGTGAGTCCTTCCAGACCCTCAGTCAGATATCCCAACTGATCCTCGATGTCATTTTTGTTGAGTATGTATTGCTCGTAGTCATCCATATTCATAAAGACATAATCATCACCATCTTGGTATGAATACTGAATAGTGGCCTTGACGCTATCTGCATCCTTCAGCAAATCATCACCTTTTAGAGTCTCATCCAATTTTTGTTTCGTCTTCAAGTGGGTGAAGCGAATTTTATATAAGGTTGAAGCCCCGCGTGATGAAGGGTTTCTCACTTCAATATTCTTGACCACATGTGGCTCGTCATTAATCTCTACCACCATTCCACGTTTTAATTCATTTGCCTTGGGCACACGTACATCCTCACAAAAAATAATCTGACATTGTATCAAAACACCCATCTTTTTCTCATTGCCTTTAAATAAAAGATTCAGCTAGTACTCTTCGCGGTTCACGAATAAACTCATTAACATTAATGTAGGGCATGATGGAGTGGTACAGACATATAATGGCTGAGATCGGAAAAATTAATAATCTGCAAGTAGTAAAAAATCTCGATCATGGAATTTATCTTGATGGTGAAGATTTGAGCGAGATACTCATGCCCAGTAGATATGTCCCGGAAAATTGTGAAGTCGGCGACTTTCTTGATGTGTTTATCTACCTGGACTCAGCCGATCTCTTAATAGCTACCACTGAAACTCCCTATGTGATGGTTGGTGAATGCGCCTACCTCAAAGTCGTTGACGTGAATCAGGCAGGTGCTTTCCTTGACTGGGGTTTGCCCAAGGATTTACTGGTACCTTATGGCGAGCAAGTCAGTCCTCTTAAAATCGGACAATCCTATACCGTACTTGTCTATCTCGATGAAAATACAAACAGGATCGCAGCCACGCAAAAACTGGATTCTCATCTCAGCGAGGAAGCACAATATTTCAAACCTGGACAAGCTGTCGATTTATTAATATTTGGTAAAACTGAACTGGGATATAAGGCAGTCATCAATAACACACACATTGGCTTGATCTATAAAAACGAAATTTTTCAAACACTTACTCATGGAGAAAAACTAAAGGGCTATATCAAAACCATTCGTCCTGATAGAAGAATTGACCTTAGTCTACAAATACCGGGAAAGAGTACGCGAGACGATCTCAATACAAGGATTCTCAATCACCTTAAGAAAAATGATGGAGAATCAGCCCTGACTGACAAAAGCCCACCAGAAGATATCTATAAATGCTTTGCTGTAAGTAAGAAAAACTATAAAAAGGCATTAGGAATGCTTTATAAGAAAAAATTAATACTCATCGAAGAAGATAAAATCACGCTGCTATAGATATTTTATATTTTTAAAAAAATTATTTTTAAGTATCAGCCACTCCCACAACACTCGAACGAATATGTAAATCCCTTTGCGGATAAGGAATTTCAATATTATTTTCCTTAAATTTATCCCATACATTTAGCAATATTTCGCTTTTTACGTTGGAA
>CAXMPV010000292.1:0-2158 GCA_964195175.1 uncultured Thermodesulfobacteriota bacterium
GGTAACTTAACAGCAGGCTTATTTGCTAAAGCAATGGGATTACCCATTAAACGTTTTATTGCCGCAACAAACAAAAATGATACCGTGCCACGTTACTTAGAAACAGGTGAATGGTTACCAGATGTAACATTAGAGCACCTTAAAGAATATGTAGTTTCAATAAAAGGTCCTCTTACTACCCCTATTGGGGGTGGCATCAGGAGTTTAAACGTAGCATTAAGACAGATTCTTGACCTCTATGCATGTGTACGCCCCGTTAAATATATAAAAGGCACACCGTCTCCGGTTAAAAGACCTCAAGATATGGACATGATAATATTCAGGGAAAATACTGAAGACGTTTACTCGGGGATCGAATGGCAGAGCGGAACCAAGGAAGCCTATGAGATCAGAAATTACCTGATTGAGAAATATGGTGTATTTATCAGAGAACTTTCAGGTATCGGTATTAAACCTATCAGTCCGTTAGGAACAAAAAGACTCGTCAAGAAAGCAATTAAACATGCGTTAGAGAAGGGGCTTGAAAGCATAACTTTGGTCCATAAAGGGAATATTATGAAGTATACCGAAGGCGCTTTTAGAGACTGGGGATATGACCTTGCAAAAGAAGAATTCAATGACCAAACTATTACAGAAGATGAGTTCTGGGACGAGTATGACGGCAAAAAACCGGATGGTAAAGTCATAATGAAAGATAGAATTGCCGACAATATGCTACAGCAGATTTTAACCAGAACCAAGGACTATCAGGTAATTGCGACTCCTAATCTTAATGGTGATTACCTCTCTGATGCGTGCGCTGCTCAGGTGGGAGGTCTTGGAATGGCTCCTGGGGGGAATATTGGAGACTATCTGGCGCTTTTTGAAGCCACTCACGGCACAGCACCCAAGTACGCCGGGCAAGACAAGGTAAATCCGAGCTCTGTAATTCTTTCAGGCGTAATGATGTTTGAATATCTTGGCTGGAAAGAAGCGGGAGATCTAATTTTAGGATCCATGGAGAAGACAATATTAAATAAGACGGTAACATATGACTTAGAGCGTCAGTTAGATAACGCAAAACTTCTTAAATGTTCTGAATTTGGGGAAGCTATTGCGGAAAATATGGATAAAGTATAAGAAACACATTATTTAAAGATGGGTTTGTAAACCATGGAAATTTACAAAGATAAAATAAAGGAGCAGTCAAATGGCTAGTAGACCAAAAATTTCAGTAATTGGCGCCGGAAATGTAGGCGCTACAACTGCACTCATGCTTGCGGGATTAGAGCACGGGGATATAGTTCTCGTGGATATTATAGAAGATATGCCACAGGGAAAGGCATTGGATTTAATGGAAATGAGTCCTGTTCTAGACTACGACTCAGTAATTACAGGTACAAACAACTATGATGATACCGAAGGCTCCGATGTTGTTGTAATAACATCGGGTATACCGCGCAAACCCGGTATGAGCAGAGACGACCTGATTTCTACAAATACGAACATTGTAAAGCAAGTAACCGAGCAAGTGGCCGCTAAATCACCAAATGCCATATTAATACTAGTAACAAACCCACTAGATGCAATGGTTTATGTTGCACATAAAGTTAGCGGATTTCCCAAATACAGAGTTATGGGGATGGCCGGCGCTCTAGACTCGGCGAGATTCATGTCATTTATAGCAATGGAGCTTGGCGTATCGGTTGAAAATATTAACGCCTTTGTACTCGGTGGCCACGGTGATGATATGGTTCCGTTAGAAAGGTTCACAACAGTTGCAGGTGTACCGATTACAGAACTGATGCCGCCTGACAGAGTTGAGGCCCTTATCCAAAGAACCCGTGGAGGCGGTGGAGAAATAGTTAAGCTTCTAAAAACCGGAAGCGCCTTCTATGCACCTGCGGCATCTGCAGTTGAAATGGTGGAAGCTATAGTAAAAGATAAGAAAAAAATTATTCCTTCATGTGTTTTAGCTGAAGGTGAGTACGGAATTGAAAACACTTTTGTCGGACTTCCTGTTAAGCTTGGAAAAACTGGCATCGAGGAGATTCTTGAAATCAAACTTACAGATGAAGAAAGTAAAGCACTTCATGTCTCAGCAAGCCACGTAAAAGAACTTTGTGAGCACATTGAAGGCATGGGCATACTTTAGTATAAAGGTGTCCATTCAAAGGGA
>CAXMPV010000293.1:0-2152 GCA_964195175.1 uncultured Thermodesulfobacteriota bacterium
GACAGTTCATAACTAATCATCTGAGCGGAAGATCTCAATCCTCCCAGTAATGAATACTTATTATTAGATGACCAACCCCCTAATAAAATACCATAAACACCAACAGAAGAAACGGCAAGGATAAATAGTATGCCAATGTTTACGTCTGTTATAACCATATCAATGCTTACACCCATAATGGTTATTGTGTCCCCGAAAGGAATAACAGCAATCGCTAACAGAGCAGGGACCATAGCTATCGCAGGCGATAAGATAAACAAAAGCTTGCTGGCATTTGCAGGAATTATGTCTTCTTTCAATATTAACTTAAGTCCATCTGCTATAGGTTGAAGCAGACCGTGCCATCCTACTCTCATGGGCCCGAGCCTGACCTGCATATGGGCCATAACCTTTCTTTCAACCCAGATAAGATATGCTATCACCAGTAACATCACACCGATGACTATTCCAATCTTAATTGTCGAAAGTATTGCAAAAATAATAACATTTGTCATTTATTTCGTTCCTTTTACATCTCTCTACTTAAGTTTTAGATATTTTTACGTTTGTATATCCATCACCACGAAGGCTATTAACAGGCACCCACTCGTAATCCTCAGAGATAAAGACAGCTCCTTCAGGCACCCTACCTGTAGTTTTCGCTTTGAGTTTTAACTTGCCTTGAGCAGACTCAATTTTCACATTATCACCATCCGCAATATTCGCTTTCTTAGCGTCCTGCCTGTTGATCTCTACGAATCATTCTGAAGCAAGGGAAACAAGTGACTCCGAATTCCTGGAATATGTTCCTTGATGCCTTAGGCTTGAACCTGTCAATAATATGAATGGATATTTTTTATTACTCTTTATTGCACCGGTTTTCTTGCTCGTAACCTCAAATCGGTACCTCTCTGCTTTAGTTTTATAGTACAGCGAAAGTATCCAGTGAAAACCTTTCCTCCGCAATCTGTTAATTTCAATTCCTTCGTATATCGGAACACTCTTTCCTATTTCGTCCACAATATCTTTGGATGTTGTATAGTGATATTCATGACCCATCTTTTCCGCCAGATCACATATAATCTGCCAATCCGGTTTAGAGTCTCCAACTTGCGGTATGGCTTTATGCAACCGTTGCACCGTCATCACCATATTTGTAAATGTTCCGCCCTTCTCAACGAATGTTGACGATGGAAGAACCACGTCCGCCAGTTGTGCAGTTTCAGTCAGGAAGCTATCCTGAACAACGACAAATTCGGCTTTATTAAATGCGTCCTTTACCTTCTTGCCGTTCGGGTAGTTGACTATAGGATTTTCACCCATGACATAGAGTGCTTTTATTTTCTTCTTCACAGCACGATCAAAAATATCACCGGATTTTTGCTCCAGCAGATCAGAAGATAGTTTTGCACCCCACACATCCTCAACAACTTCCCTGTTCTCCGGATCGTTTATATCGAGGTAACCGGGAAGGAATTCAGGCACAACACCCATATCATTTACACCTTGAGAATTATTATTCTCCCTTGAGAACACGATTGAAACTTTATCGGAGTCACCCTTGTTCACTAACGCACAAAGATTCATCAAGGCCTCTATTGTCTCCTCACCTGATGGATCTTCCTCTATATCCTTCCCACATATAACATAACAATTTCCCGCTTTCGCTATTGAAGACGCAGCAGCTCTGATACTATCCTCTGGAATATTTGTTGCCGTAGAAACCTTCTTAATTCCCAGTTCGGATGACTTCAGTGACGAACGCAGCTGATTAAAATTTTCTGTCTTATCAGCAGCCTTTTTCAAATTAACGAGCTTTTCATCAACAATAACTTTCATCATTGCGTTGATCAATACTGTTTGTGTTCCCAGCTTGTAATTTAAACGAAGAAGATTTTTTGTCTCGCATCCGAATTCAACATTTCTTACATTCGCTATTATAACCTTTGTCTTGTTTACTCTTATTGCCTTTCTCACCATACTCCCGACAACGGGATGTGCTTCACTTACGTCAGCACCTACAAAAAATACTGTATCCGCATTTTCTATTCCTTCCAGTGATGTTGACGCCATCCCGTACGCGACAGAATTATTTATCAAGCGGTTAAGCGAAGGAGATTTCATATTGGATATATTATCTATGTTATTAGTCCCTAAAACAGTCCTGCAGAGT
>CAXMPV010000294.1:0-2149 GCA_964195175.1 uncultured Thermodesulfobacteriota bacterium
TGTACGCCAGATCTAGAGACGTTTCCTCTGATTCGAAATCCTTGTCACCAAGCTGCCTTCTCAACTCTAACTTATGTTCCTTTGATAATGACAGACGTCTCAACAAAAATCGGTATACAGCAGAAGCAATGACTGCAACGATCACACTCTTGATGAGTACTACTATGAAGGTATATGTTAATTGCACATACCCAAGACTTCGTATGGTAAAAAGCAGAATAACAAACGCAATAAGCAGAGGATAAAGGATGTTAATTACCTTATTAACGAACTTGCCAATAGCACTCTCATAATAAGGTAACATCTTCAACAAAACCGACCGTTTCCTGGCAGCTATCCACACAGCAAGAGAGATCGTAACTACCCGGTAAATGAACCACAGTAATTCTATAACATCTTCTTTATAACCGTAAGCATTCAGCACAAATATTAATGTTACTGTTATTACTGAAAAACGCAGAATTATATTTAAACCTTTGAAGATATGACTTGCAGAAGAGTAGGTAATCGGAACCCATCGTTTTTCGCCTGTATACGGACTCACTGATTCAATAACAGTAGCCCTTAAGAATTTATAAACAGAAATAATTGCGAATGCATAGACGATAGATAGAATTATCGGCGAATGAGATGGAACGGTAAGAGATATTGTGAGTGCTATTACGAACAGGAAGAACATGGTTAATGTATTCCGCATAATACGGAGTAGACCCGGCAAAAGCTCGAATGACAAAAATGTTTGCGGCAACATTGCCATAAATCTATCTATTTCATATTTTGCCCATTTCTCAAGGAATCGCCTGGCAAAGAAAGCAAAAAAGATAACGAAAACGATAATAATTACTTTTATAATGAATGCCGGAATATTTTCTGTTTTTGACAGGAAGAGCCTAAGACTCTTTAGATTTCGGACTGATTCCTTGTAGAAACCCAGAGGCTTGTCCTTAAGGTGCTTTAAATCTGCTACACCCTCTATCACCGTATTAGCCGATATCCTGCTCTCACGCCTTGCCCAAACGTTGGCGACTCGTATTTGAGAAAGAGTTTCTTTGGCTTTTATTAATTCATCTAATAAAATCCTATTCAGCTCCAACCGCTCATTTACCGAGTTTATTTTTGTCTCTATGAGGACGTTTTGCTCCTCAATATGTTTGACACGTAAATCAGCAAGTTTTACCAACTGTACGCCCAGCGCACTATCTGAAAAGCCTTCCGCCTCCTTCTCGATATTTGATTTTTCTCCAGGTATGTCTGATGAAAGATCTAAGCGTGAGTTATTTAAGCTTTTAGTTATGATGGATTTTTGTCTTTCTGCAGCAGCTAACAAACTCTCAATAGCCTTTGCCTTGTCCTCTATTCTCTGAATATCCAGGCCAACTGCGTCTAATTCCACATTAATCTCATCAGGAGTATTTTCACCAGCAAGTATTTCATCAATCTTTTCTTGCATCTTTCTAAATTCTGCATGGTCTTTATACCTCTCATTACCTGTAGTGATTAATTCATCCTTTATTGTCGCTATAATTCCCTGCTGTTTATGTACATCTGCCTCAACCGCTAAAACTCTTTTTCTTTCAGGTGATGTCTCCTCTAATTGCTTCTGTACGGCAATCTGCTCTTGCTTTAACGCTACCTTTTTCTCTAGCCCTGCTCTTGCTTTTTCCTCTTCGGCAAGCCTTCGTCTCTCTTCCTCAGCCTTTTTAGCCTCTTCAGCTTTTTTTTCCTTTCTCTGCAGATTCGCTTCTTTAAATTTTATTGATAAGATGTCAGCAATGCCTGCCTTAACATCTAATTCCAGCTGTTTATTTAACCTTTGCATCTGGGCGGTTTGTAAATTACGTCTTGCCAGCTCGGTTTGGGCCAAGAGCAGACTAACCTTTTCGTCCTTTAATCTAATCTCGCTTTCTAAGTTAAGTTTTGTATTATCAATTTCGAAAAGTTCTTCACGTGTTGATGGTTTCAGACTTGTAACTGTTTCCAGTTTTTCGCTAAGCCTCTCTTTCTCTTCTTCGAGCTTCAATCTTGACGCCTCACAGGATGTTTTTGACGTTGAAAGATATGTCTCCTTCTCTTTAACTACTGATAGAGTTGCCTGTAATCCTGCCTGTAGTAGTTCCACCTCTTTTTGAATACCTTCAAATTGGGATGC
>CAXMPV010000295.1:0-2129 GCA_964195175.1 uncultured Thermodesulfobacteriota bacterium
TAACCAGACTGTCAGACGATATAAAGGATAGGTTAGCATCTATGGCGGACTTGTCTGACGTCCAAACTAATCTTGAAAAGGGTAAAGATGAAATAGTGGTGTCGATTGATAGAGACAAAGTAAAGAGGTATGGATTAACTTCTGAAAGGATCGCATTTGGAATTGCAGGTTCTCTGGGAAACAGGGCGGTGAGTAAGTTCAAGATCGAAGATAGTGAAATTGACATAGTGCTTCAGCTCAAGGAGGAAGACCGGCAGCGTCTGGATCAGTTAAAGAACTTTGAGTCAAAAAACAGTGAAGAAAAGAGTGTGGTATTAGGAAGAGTAGTTGATTTTGAACAAAGAAGAGGTCCTGAGGCGATTGAAAGAAAAGATCGGAAACCAATCGTCATAATCACGGCACAGTATAACAGTAGAGGGCTCAAAAAAATCAGGGATGGTATTATGGAGAAGATGGCAGGTTTTAACCTGCCTGCCGGTTATGAGTGGAATCTGGGAGAGGAATTTAGAAGATTTGAAAGTGAAGAATCTGAAACAAAATTTGGGTTAATTCTGGCCATAATACTGATTTATCTGATAATGGCGTCACTTTTTGAATCATACATTCATCCGCTGGCAATCCTGCTGACAATACCATTTGCGTTTACCGGTGTAGCAGTTGCCTTTTCTATTTTGAATGTACCTCTTGACAGTGTTTCCCGTCTGGGATTACTGCTTTTATGTGGTCTGGTAGTAAATAATGCAATCGTTCTTATAGATTATGTTAACCGTTTGCGAAGAGGGGGAATGGGGAAACATGATGCTATTGTCAAGGGTGGTAAAGATAGAATGAGACCTATCTTGATGACCACCTTTACAACTATTCTGGGCCTTTTGCCAATGGTACTTCCGTTTTTTTTGCCTTTTCTGTTTGGGCCGTTTGAGGGCAGGGGGAGTATCTGGGCACCGGTAGGGTTGGTTGTGATCTCCGGTCTGATTACGTCTACAATATTGACTCTGGTAATTATGCCCACCATCTATTCGTTAATTGATGATTTTGGCATGTGGATAAAGAAAGTTTTTGCCTTTGCCTGATTTAGTTTTCTGATTCATGGTCACAGTTGCGATTTGAAAACGGTTTTGGTTGTTAATACTTCAAGAGTGTTTCGTATTGTATTAAAACATTTCCTTTTCTGACATTATGTCTGCCAGAAAAATAGTTCCTATCATGAATATGGACAAATTGTCAGATACGCATAAACACATTCAAAAGAACAACTCTTATTAGATATATAAAAAACTTGCCTAACTCTTGATAACACAGGAACTTAAGTTGGCCAGTGGTATAACCTGAATCGTGGCACATTTATTGCAAATTAAAAGTAAAAGAGAAACAAGGCTTTACTTTTTCTTTCGATATTCAAGGAGGTATTTGGTATGGAACTGTTACATGATAGTGATGGATTGGCGGGAAGCCTGGATTGTCAGTTGAAACGTCTTGAAGAGAAAATAGATACGAGCCAGCCCGTTGCATTAATGAAGGATCTACACAGGATGGATGATGAAATCAGGCATTTCAAAGATGTGGAAATAACGACAAACACGGTTGTTTCGTCAGTAAAGGAGCATGATGAAACTATTAAAAAATTAGAAGAGAGAATAAGTGATAAATTTACAGAAATGACTTCTCAGTATAAGGCAACGGAGGCAATGGTTGCTGACAAGCATAAAGACTTAATATCTAAGATAAATGATATTAGCAGTAGAGTCGACAATTTAGAAGAGAAAATAGAATTGGCCGTACGTGAGCTGAAGTCAGAAGCGAGAAAAACTTCGTTTCTGAGAAAGCTGTTATGGCTGGATTAAGACAATGTCCATCTTTACAATTGTTGGACGATATCGTCATTTCTTGTGCCCGCCTGGATGAAACTGTTCGGGTGGAACGGCAATCCGGAATCGTAGGGAATAGATTTCCGCTAAACAGACTGCGGGAATGACAGAGTGCTTTTGGCTGGCAACCTGACCGGGTAGTTCGTGTTGTTGCCAACCCTACAGCTTTTAGCAAAGAAAATAAGCAGTTAATTCACAATTAGTATTTCCCCACTTTACACTTTAGTTCACTCCAAGCTTCTTTTCCGGCTTTGCCGCACT
>CAXMPV010000296.1:0-2122 GCA_964195175.1 uncultured Thermodesulfobacteriota bacterium
GGCCTCAACAGCTGGAAATGGCTCTTGCAATTGAAAAAGCCATTGAGGAAAACAAGCACCTTATAGTTGAGGCTGGTACCGGAGTGGGTAAAAGTATGGCATATCTTATTCCGTTTATATTCTGGAGTGTTAGAAATAACAAAAAGGTTATCATCTCGACTCATACCAAAACGCTGCAGGAACAGTTAATTAAGAAAGACCTCCCTTTTCTTCGTAATGCCTTGAAGTCTGTTAATGTTTTTGCAGATGCGAGCGATGATAATTCACATCCGGAGAATGGAGAGGAATGCAAATTTGACTTTTCATATGCTCTATGTGTAGGCGGGCAGAACTATTTATGCCTCAGGAGGTTCCACCAGGCGCAGTCGCAGAGTGTCTTTAACACTCAAAAGGAATTCGATGAATTTCAACATATCGTCCAATGGGAAGCACATGCCAGGAGGGGATTACGATCAGAGCTGGATTTTGAACCTTCACCGGCAGTATGGAGCAAGATCGGTAGAGAGTCAGATCTCTGCTTTGGCAAACAATGCTCCTTCAAAGACGATTGCTACTACAACAGGGCACGGAGAAAAGAGTATAAGGCACAAATACTTGTTACCAATCACCATCTTTTTTTTGCTAATCTGGCAAGTGACGGACGGGTCTTGCCGGGTTTCGATGCCGTAGTTTTTGATGAAGCTCATACACTGGAAGATATAGCTACCAGTTACTTCGGTATAGGAATCTCAAACTCCAGGATTAGATATATGCTCGACTCAATCCTGAATCCTAAAACAGGGAAGGGGTTGATAACAAGGCTCTTTGATTCATCCGGCGTATCAGATCACGCCAGACAGGCAGGCATCATAAACGATTGTGAGAAACTGCTGAAAGAAGCTGCCTCTGCCAATGATCTCTTCTTTTCAGAGATTATCGAAAAATACGGTACTGGCAATAAAACCACCCGGATTAGAGAAAAGAGTACCATAAACAACTATCTCAGTAAGCCATTGTCCAATCTTTTTGATCTGCTTGAGTCTCTGTCGAAACAGGTTAAAACAGATGAGGATAGGTTGGAAATTTGTGCATTCGCAAACAGGTGCAGTGAAATTAACAATAATATTGCTACTATTATGAATCAGGATCTGAAAGAGTATGTGTATTGGACAGATATTGAGAGGAAAAAATCTCGCTATGAAACATTCTCAGACACGTTGCAATTAACAAATACACTGGAACCATTAAATCATAAATATACAAGATGCTCCCTGCTTGCCTCGCCAATAAATGTTGCCGTGGAATTTGAGAAACAGATATTCGGCAAGACCAGGCCGGTAATTCTTACTTCGGCCACACTTTCTATAAATGGAAGTTTTAAGTATATAAGGGGACGACTGGGAATACCTGTCAGTGATAAGGCGGACAAAGATAAACCGGTTATTACTTTAGAACAGGACGGACTTGATCCTCGCATAACAAATGAAGATGACTATTGTGAAAAGGCCATAGGATCTCCATTTAACTTTTCAAAGAACGCGCTTATATACGTTCCTGACAATATTCCTGATCCGAATCAGCAACCCGAAGAATTCAAAGATAGTATTGTAAGACACATAGAGGCTATTATCACTCACTCTCAGGGAAGGGCATTTATTCTATTTACGAGCTTCAAGATGCTTAACAGCGTATACGAAGAGATTCAAGGTGATCTGGAAGAGTTTACTCTTTTCAGGCAGGGAGATAAGCCGAGATATCAATTGATTGAAGAGTTTAAGACCAGCCATAAACCAGTTCTCTTTGGCACTGCCACATTCTGGCAGGGAGTTGATGTGCCCGGTGAAGCACTGAAGTGTGTAATAATAACCAAGCTGCCATTTGCTGTTCCTGACGATCCGATAATTGAAGCAAGAATGGAACTGCTGAAATCGCAGAACAAAAACCCATTCATGTTCTACCAGGTACCACAGGCAATTACACTACTGAGGCAGGGGTTTGGCCGTCTGATCAGATCAACGACAGACACGGGAGTAGTAGCAATCCTGGACCCCCGCATTAAGAGCAAGTTCTATGGTAAGTACTTCCTAAACTCACTTCCAGATTGTAAAAAAGTTTCTGATATCAAAGAGATTAAAAACTTTTT
>CAXMPV010000297.1:0-2120 GCA_964195175.1 uncultured Thermodesulfobacteriota bacterium
CTGCAAACTCCGGTATCCCCCTCTTCTCCTTTACCTTTAATACATTAAATCTACCCAAACACTCTGATAATCCATTTAGTGCAACACCAAGTGATTGTTTACCGGTATCCCAACATTCAACATTCAAGTCATCTCCGCTCTGCAAATCATTTATTTCAGCCTGTTCACATCCCAGGAAGTTTATCTTGCCCGGCTTGTTTTCAAGGATCTTGTTCTTTAGCGAATCTCTGCTTCTCGCCAGTGACGTACCTACAAGTATTTTGTCTACATATAAATTGAAAGTATATCTATCGTCACATTTTTCAATTATCGCAACTTTTCCATCACCGACAATCGGGATGTAAGAGAGAGGTGAAATGATTACACGGTCAGGCTTTAGATTTGAGGCTTCCAGCTTTAAGATAATGTCGTCCAGTTCTTCCTTTTTTATAGCAAATATAAATACCTTTTCACCATACTCAACGGAATTAGAGGGATGAATGTCGTAGTATACTGCATCTTCTGGAAATAGAATAAAACTGTCCAGCTGGTAGGGAAGAGACTCTTTTAACTCCTTGATATTAGACCCGGGCAACTCAATTTCTCTTACAATCGTTCTTTCTCTAGGCCATGACAATATAACATTCTTTGCCTGAAAGCCATAGGTATCTTGTAGTAATTGGAGTTCCAGTAGTTCCTTTAAAAGAAAATCCTTGACCACTGTACTCTCAGAACTTGACTGTAGGAATTTTTGGGATGCTTCTGAAACAATCAGATCGTTCCCATGAATTGATAACCCGATACTCTTTGGAAAAAACATTTGTTTCAACTACCTCCATTGTCCGAAAGTTTTATCCATGCTACCGTTTCTGCGGATAGCCTTCTATGATAAATTTAATTCAGTTCATACTTCGCCAATCCTGATAGCAGATCAACGTATACCGTTGCTTTTCTCTCATTGCTGCCAATAAACTCTATCCTCGGACCAGTACCTCTTCCATTATTGTAAAATGTAAACTTCACAATCTGCTTATCGTCAATTACCAGAGGGTTTAGTACTATGTCAGGTGGTATACTAAATATTTGATCATCATCTCTTTTCAAGACGTTTTCTTGATAATCGATAGAAACAGTAATGTCTTTTCTTTCTAAAATTGCATCCAGATGAGAATTTCTCAAGTAGGTTACAACTTCAGAGACTGCGTTTCGGAACTTTGACGCATCTATACCAGTTGTTATTCTAGGCACAGAGATAGCAGCACCAATCGTTATGATAACCAGGACAACTAATAATTCTATCAGCGTAAAAGCCCTGCAATCGTTGCACTTATTTGTCATTACTTTTCTATCTTTTTCAAAGATAAATATCCCTTATTTGTCCATACCCCGCCAAAGATAAGATCAGTAGAATGGATCTCAGCCCAACCAGCTTTTAACACAGTATCCAACTCTTCTGAAAGAATGAGAGTCCTCATCTCCTTGGCTTCCAGCCTTACTACAACAGGTTCTATGTATCTTTCGGTATTTTCGTAAAACTGAACTTTAACATAATTCAACTCTTCGCCTGGATTAATAATGCTCAATTGCATATCACCGGAGAAATATGGAAGGATATAGTGAATTAAGTTCCTTATGGCAACATCTATCTGAGACGAAACTACACCGTCAGTAACAGTCACAGCGCTGTTTCCCTGCTTTTTACCAAGTAGGTAGAAACTTATATACCCTGACTCATCTGAAACTGAATTACTGATATTAGTAGATACTATCTGACCGTCTTGCGAAACAATTTGAACCTTGTGCCCTTCAATCGGATTTCCATCTTCGTCCAGAATCAATACATTCACAGACACCGTATCAGACACATCAAGCATTGTGCTCATAGGAGAAACAATTATTTGATCCCCTCCGGTAGCCATGGAAGTATTACTATCCTCATCCGCAAGAGCAAAACCGCACCAGAATATTGTAAGGAAGAGCAGATAATGTATTTTAAATTTTCTCAACATAGGAAGTTTCCAAACATAATGTTTATTTGTCTAAATGATATCACTGTTGATATTTAAGTCAAGACAAACTTGTAACGAAGTTCGCCGTGTGATCAGGCAAATGCTATTATTTTGCGCCAGTGTAATTGCGCC
>CAXMPV010000298.1:0-2089 GCA_964195175.1 uncultured Thermodesulfobacteriota bacterium
CGTAATCAGCCTGGGAAATACTGGTGCTGTTGAACGTATTGGTTTCGATTAAATCCGCGCCAGCTTGCAGGAAGTCATGATGTATTCCGGCGATTTTGTCTGACTGGGTGAGTGTCAATAAGTCATTGTTGCCACGCAAGGACAGGCTGTGGTCTTTAAACCGCTGGCCACGAAAATCTTCTTCTTCAAGATTAAAGTTCTGGATCATGGTTCCCATGGCACCATCCAGTACCAGGATGCGTTCCTTTAATAATTGTTCTAGTTGTGTTGTCTTATTAGTCATACCTACACGTTACTACTTCTAATTTGATCTACGTAAATCAGGGAGTGTCAGGGGATGAAGTCATTGAATGACAAGATCTGGGCACTCGCTTGTTTACAACTATTCAAGCGAGCGTCGTTTTCAAGATATTTGCCTGAGCCTGGTGGTCATTTCCAGATTTGTGTGACCATCGCAACGCTCCTCAGACAAAAACGTGGGCGGATTATAGTACAACTTGGTGTTTGTTACTAATTCTGGTTGCCCGTGCCTTTTGGATGATTCTATGAAATTATTTACCCAGATTTTACAGGATTTTTTGTTAGCTTTGAGTGATATTCAATATATTCTTATAAAGATCAAAGTATAATGAACGTACATTCAAATATAATTGTGGATAGACTTAAGTTGTGGCTAAAGATAGACAGGTCAAAAATACGCTGACTCAAGCTATGAAGTGATATCACCTTTGTAAAAAGTAAGTACAATTGGGATTAGGAATATAACAATAGGTAACAGGTAGTTGTGAAAAACATCCACATCATGATTGTCGATGATGAGCCATCTATTCTGGCTTTGGCATCAAGGCACCTGAAAAAGATGGGTTTTAGTAATATAACCTCTTGTCAAAGTGGTCAGTCAGCACTGGAAAAATACCAGGAAGATACTGGCTTGTTTGATATCATTATCAGTGATCTCAACATGCCTGAAATGAATGGAGTCGAATTTCTAAGACATCTTTCTGAAGAAGATTATAGCGGCGGCATTATTTTACTAAGTGGCGAAGATGAGAGAATTCTGGAAGTAGCTCAAGATCTTGCCAAGGCAAGAAACCTGAATGTCCTGGGGTATATTTCCAAGCCATTCGAACGAAAATCACTTGAATCATTGTTATCACAATATTCACTGCAAGCCCCGAAGATATCAACTCCGTTGCTGGACGAAATCAGTGAAGAAGAATTGCGTGCTGGCATGAATGGAGATGATTTACTCATTGCATTTCAAGCTAAGAAAAGTCTTGCAACAGGTAAAGTGACAGGTGTTGAAGCCCTGGCACGATGGAATCACAGTGAACGTGGTTTGTTGCCACCGTATACATTTATTCCGCTCGCAGAGCGATGCCAATTAATAGATGAGCTTACATATAGTATCTACAGAAAAACACTTTCCCAGATAAGCACATGGCTCAAGAAGGATATTATTTTAGAGGTGTCGATCAATATTTCTGTTAACTCCTTCACTAAGGATGGGTTTGTTGATTTTTTGATCCAGACTGCTGAACAGTACAATGTAAAACCGGATTTGATCGTATTTGAGATCACTGAAAGCCAGATTATGGAAAACACACTTGAATGCCTTGAAAAGTTAATTCAACTCCGTATGAATAAATTCAAACTATCAATAGATGACTTTGGTACCGGACATTCCAATATGGCTCAACTTAAAAATGCCCCTTTCACTGAACTGAAAATTGACCGTGCTTTTGTTAACGGTGGATGTACAGATCCAACCGCTCGTACGATTTTGGAATCGAGTATAGATTTGGCCAAAAAACTCGATATATTTATTGTGGCTGAAGGTGTTGAAACGAAAGAAGAACTGTCCATGGTGGAAAAACTGGGGTGTGATCAAATACAGGGTTTCTACATAGCAAAACCATTGCTTGCGAATGAATTTGAAAAATTCATTCGTTCTGAATCTATATCATAGAAAAAATTACCAGGGTGCGTAACAGCTAAGTCTGGTTGATATTATATCCGAACAGGGTTTAACGTTAGAACAATTACTCAGAATAGTTTAAGAAAGCGGGGATCTTGATACATATATAGC
>CAXMPV010000299.1:0-2069 GCA_964195175.1 uncultured Thermodesulfobacteriota bacterium
GCAAGAAACGTCTTACAATGAGTTCTGGAGAAAAAGGAAGTTGTGACAAAAAATATGCTGAAGGAAAAGGTAACGGAAATTGAGTTGCCTCCCCCTCCTACCAAATTCATGAACAGAGACGCAATCATTTCAATGGTGCATTTCAGTAAAGGAGTTCTGGAGAAAAAGAAGAAGGTGAAAGTAAACACCGTCCTGGACCCTATTTTAGTAAAATACTACAAAAAAGGTGCGTAGGATGTTTATTGAGTAGATAAATAGTCGCTATTCCTATATAACTATTTAACTTCATATTATAGTTATTTAATTTTTAGTCATCGTACTTTTTTATTTGTTCCTCAATCGTCGATTTTGGATCATTCAAGAAGTCAATTAACTCACAGAGTACAATTAAATCCATTTCCTTCAACAAATCACCTCAAAAAAATAATCAAAAAACACCATCCATTTACTAACGACGAGATCAGAGGTTTGCAAATCCTTTTGGAGCGTTTTGTGAGATGGTCTCTCCCCTGTAGTTTATATGTCAAGTATCAGTCACAAAACATTTTTTCCTGGAGATTATGTACGTTCCCTGCATTCTGGATCATTCATTATGTGTTCATAAAGGCCTTCAATGCCAACAAGTAAATCCGTTACTTCTGAATTAAAAGTTTCTTGAATAACTAAAGGTTCTATTACCTGCAATTTAGATAGTTTTCTTCTCAAGCTTTTAACATGGTCTCCAATCAAGATCGCTTCAATCATCTTCTCAATTTCTTCCAGTATATCATGCGGGACTTCATGCGATAATAGCTTCCAGAAGTGTTCCTGGTATGCAGTATCTACTTTTACTTCGGTTTCAGTCTTCACTGCTGTTCTGCGTTTATGGTCCTTAGCCAAAGTGGAAATTATATTAAGCAATTTAGGCTTCATCCCTTCATTGACTTCTACAGTATCGATCTTTTCTCCATCTTCATATATGCCTACCCTTCCTTTTATAAGCTTATGAAGGAAATAGGCAGGAAGATCACTTTGAACAACTAACCATTGGTTTGCTTCAATAGTACGTATTCCCATATCATTCTCTCCTTATTTTGTTTCAAGTTTACATTACAAGTTCCAAGTGTCAGACCTTGAAAGCAGAATATGAAACCACGTTTTGAAATACTCTCCAAGGTCAGATCTCAACCGCCAACAAATCACCTCAAAAAACTAATCAGAAAACACCACCCATTTACTAATGTCCAGTAACTGATCACGAACCCGGCAATATGTTTGTAAACTGGTACTCTTCCACGTAGTCGCCTACTGACGCGTCAAACTTATCTTCTCCCCACTGCTCTATGGTAAGTGTCTTCTCTTCTGATAGATCATAGTAATCCCAGTAGAGAAATTCGATTCTCTCTTTTCCTCCACCCTTACAGAAATAACCGCCGCTTCCTTCATCAATGGTGTACTCTACCCCCTCGTACTGAATCATGTTCGGAGGATCATCATTTTCCTGGATATGCTTGCGTAGTCCACGGCCCACACTCTTCAGGGGGATCTTCTTTGTCAAAGTCCACTCAGGCTCGTCATCGTCTTCTAGTTCAAGGTATAGAACTTCATTTCCGGATGTAAGTTCCCATTCATAGCTGTGATCCCCATCGTCCCAGTCATATGTGTTGTATTCAGTGACTTCCCACGTCTTCATGTCATAATCCAGGAAGTATCCAACCTTGAGTTTAGACAAAACAAGATCCTGCAGAGGGTCAAACTCTTCTTTCTTTTTCTTCTTACCAAACCAGGCCATATTAAATCCCTTATAAAAAATACTTTGCCACGAAGGCACTAAGCCACAAAGAAAACACCTTTACAAATTACAACAAATATTCACGCAAAGGCGCAGAGAACGCTAAGATACTACATAGATAAAAGGCTAAAACTATAACTCGTTACCACGCTCCGTGTGGGAACGGACAAAGTGTTTTCTTTGCGAACTTTGCGTCTTTGCGGTGAACTTGTTTAGTTTTGTTCCAACAATCCCATCCTGGTTTTCAGTGCCAGGAGTTTGTCGCTTGGGGCGTTTAATTGATTGCCAGCCAGAGCGG
>CAXMPV010000300.1:0-2059 GCA_964195175.1 uncultured Thermodesulfobacteriota bacterium
AACGAAGGGATGCCATAAAACGCAATCATTCAGCAACGCATCTTCTGCATTACATCTTACGTCAAGTAGTAGGGCAACATGCCGAACAATCCGGATCTTTTGTGGCTCCGGAGAGGCTTCGTTTTGACTTCCACCATTTTGAGGGTATTAAAAAAGACGAAATCGCAAGGATAGAAGAGTTGATGAATGAGAGGGTAATGGAAAATACTTCTGTGATTACAGATCAGATGGCATTAGACCAAGCCAGGAAAGCAGGCGCCACGGCGTTGTTTGGTGAAAAATATGGGGAGAATGTCAGAGTTGTAAATATTGGAGATTACAGTCAGGAACTTTGCGGGGGTACTCATGTGGATAATACTGGCGAAATAGGACTTTTTAAGATCATAAGTGAATCATCAATAGCCGCGGGAATACGCAGGATAGAGGCTGTTACGGGAAATGAAGCCATTGCATGGGCAAGGCGAAAGGAAGAGACGTTGGATAGATTGTGCGGTGTTCTTGAAACACAGGAAAACACGGTCGTTCAACGTGCTGAAGAGTTGATGCTGCAAATAAAGGATTTTAAAAAAGAGGTACAGAAGGCAAACAGAGATAGCGTACAGAAATATTCTTCTGACTTTACTTCCAAAGCGAAGGATGTATCAGGGGTAAAAGTTGTAACAGAAGTAGTAAAGGGAATAGGGATTGATGATTTGAGGAAAACTGTCGATTCGTTAAAAAAGAGTCTGGGGTCAGTTGCCATAATACTAGGAACTGTAGAGGGCGGTAGAGTGACACTAATAGCCTCATTGAGTAGCGATTTGGTTAAGAGAGGGCTTCATGCCGGCAAAATTGCCGGGGAGATCGCAAAGATTGTGGGAGGAGGTGGTGGAGGACGTGCAGATATGGCACAGGCCGGTGGCCAGCTTCCGGATAAGATTGGTGAAGCCATTGACTTAGGCTTCAAAATACTACAAGAAAAGATAGAAGAGCATACGTGATCTTCTGTGGAATCAACTAATGATGTTTTTACTTGACAAAGATAAGGTGCAAATATAGAATAAGAAAATTATTAATCCTGCCAATACCCTTTGTAAGCTTATGCGATTAAAGGGGATAGGTGGAATAAGGGAAGAACAAGAAAGTAACGGGAGGCTTGGTAGTAAAGATAATACCTTATACTTTTCCCTTTCTTTCTCATTCTTCCCTTATTTATTTTAGATTTTAGGTTGAGAGTTACGTTTATGGCAGTTCCAAAAAGAAGACAATCTAGTTCAAGGTCAGGTAAGAGACGTTCACATGATGCTCTGACGCCGCCTAATGTTCCACGCTCTGAGTTAGCCGGGACCACATCAGGTAGTAGATCAAAGAAGTTTATTTGTCCTCATTGTAAACAAATAAAAAGGCCACATACGGTTTGTCATAATTGTGGTTATTATCGTGGCCAACAAGTAATTGCTGTAGAGAGAGCCTAGTTATGCGTATTGCTGTTGATGCAATGGGTGGAGATGCAGCTCCTGTTGAGATCGTAAAAGGGGCAGTGGCTGCTGCACGCTTCTATACTGATCATGAGATGATATTAGTAGGTGATCAGGATAGAATTCAAAGTGAATTGGCAGCGTGTGGTGGTGCTACTATTGGTAATATATCAATCGTGCATGCCTCACAAGTAGTAGATATGAATGAGTCTGCAACTGTGGCCGTGCGGAAAAAAGTTGATTCGTCGATTACCAGAGGTGTCAAGCTGGTTGCGGAGAAAGCGGCAGATGCGGTAGTAAGCGCAGGAAACACAGGTGCAACCGTAGCAGCATCATCCTTATTCCTTCGTACGTTAGAACATGTTAAACGTCCGGGGATTGCCGTGTCTATACCGACTTTTCATGGTGCATGCATGGTAATCGATGCTGGAGCAAATATACAATGCAAACCCTTGCATTTGATGCAATATGGAGTCATGGCATCTGTTTTTTGTAAATACGTATTAAATATTGAAAACCCGAGAGTAGGGCTCTTAAATATTGGAGAGGAAGATGCAAAGGGTAACGAGTTAGTAAAAGAGACCTTTGCTCTCCTTTCAAAA
>CAXMPV010000301.1:0-2037 GCA_964195175.1 uncultured Thermodesulfobacteriota bacterium
CTTTAAGAGGATAATCCTTCCTCAAAGGATGCCCTTCGACGCCTTCCGGTGTTAAAATTCTCTGTAAATTCGGGTGACCCTTAAAGATTATGCCAAACATATCGTAAGCTTCTCTCTCATGCCAATCTGCCGTTTTCCAGACGTTAGTAACAGTGTCGATACTTGGATCCGAAGCGGGTATTTTCACTTTAAGCCGTACTCTGTGATTCAACTTTATAGAATACAGATGATAAACTACTTCAAAATTATTGCTACGTTCTAAACGGGACAAATCGACACCACACAAGTCTGAAAGATAATCAAAATGTGATTCATTATCCTCACAGAGAAACTTTGCAGCTCTTTGAATATAATCTTTATTTATGTTTATGGTCAATTCGCCTCTGAACGATTTCCCGCCTATTACCGCTTCCGGAAACTTCGCTTTTAATCTTTTCCCTATCGTTGCATCTTCAGTCATGGTATTTAACTTTATATAGTAGAACTAAGTTAACGTAAATTAGCTACCTATCTGGATTATCCAGAACAGATTCGCCTTTTATCTTCTCCTGTAATTCCATTACTGCATGTATCAGAGCCTCCGGTCTTGGTGGGCATCCCGGTAAATATATATCAACAGGAATAATCTCGTCCACACCTTGAACAGTAGCATAAGTGTCAAAAATCCCACCTGAAGACGCGCATGCACCCATTGCGATTACCCACTTAGGCTCCGGCATCTGGTCGTAAATTTTCCTCGTCACAGCAGCCATTTTATAAGTAACAGTGCCTGCAACAATCATCAAGTCAGACTGCCGCGGCGAAAACCTGAACACTTCGGCTCCAAACCTGGCAAGATCATACCTTGGTGCCACCGAAGACATCATTTCGATAGCACAACATGCTAAACCAAATGGCATAGGCCAAAGTGAATTCTTCCTGGCCCAATTAACCACCTTGTCAATGTTTGTGGTAAGTATATTATCTCCAAAAACTGTCTCTATTCCCATTCAAGACCTCCTCGTTTCCAGATATAAACATAGCAAAACAGCAAGATCACAATGAATATTGCCATCTCGATTAAACCAAATATTTTCAATGACTTAAATGCAACCGCCCATGGATAAAGAAAAACCACCTCGATATCAAATACAACAAATATCATTGCAATTAGATAAAATTTTACAGAAAATCGCTCTCTCGCGGTACCTATTGGTTCTACACCACATTCGTACGGGGAAAGTTTTTCAGCAGACGGTTTTTGGCGACCGACAGATGCGGAAAGTATGAGGTTAGAAACGGCAAAACCCATTACTACTAAAAGCAGAATCAGAATTGGAAGGTAACTTACTAACATAAGTAGTTATTATCTCAATATTTATAATTAAAATTACTGTTTTTGCCGAGCGATATGTTCAAGCTGCACAACACGGGATTTTATCATAAATAACAGATTATTAAACAAAATATTTTACCCGACTCCTATATAGTATAAGCACATATAATATGGAGAATACACGATAAAACAACTTATTCAGGACATGATATTTGCACCTGCCAGGTATCTAAATTCAGTTTTTGGAAATTGAATCTCTAAACACTTCCAGTGCATAATCAACGTCAGATTTGTTCAAATCCTTATGTGTGACCATCCTTCCAAAATCCTTATAAAGATGGACTACATAAACACCTTTTCCGGCAACATTATCCACAAATTCCTTACAGCCCAGCTTTGGCAATTCAAATTTGAAACAGATAATATTTGTCTGTACGGTTTCCCGTTTAATACTAAAGCCATCTATTCCCTCAAGACCATTGGCAAGGTATCTTGCATTATCATGGTCCTCTGCCAATCTATCAATCATCTCCTCTAACGAAATAATGCCACATGCCGCCAGAATCCCTGTCTGCCGCATGACACCTCCCAGCATCTTCCTTATGCGCCGAGCTTCTTTTATAAATGCCTCTGTACCTGCAATAATAGAGCCCACAGGTGATGCCAATCCCTTCGAAAGGCAAAACATAACTGAATCACAATCCCTGGTTAACTCGACAATA
>CAXMPV010000302.1:0-2028 GCA_964195175.1 uncultured Thermodesulfobacteriota bacterium
AGTTTTATTTCAGGATTTTCCAATAAAGACTGGACCTCGTTAACGAGCCCTTTATCAAACATTGTTTCAACCCGCTCATTAATCCTCCGGTAAATATCTTCCCTCTCTCTCGCTATACACATGATCTTAAACTTATAATTCTTTCTTGCCAGTTTATACTGTTCCTGTAATACCGAAACAGGCTTGCCTGTTATTCTATAAACCTCTATAGCACGTATGATGCGTCGTAGGTTGTTCGGGTGCAGCTCAGCCGCTTTAACAGGATCTATCTTTTGCAGAATATCGTGAACGTGCTGATTGCCCTTTTCGTCCGCAAGCTCTTCCAACTCTCTGCGGATATCCCAATCCGCCACAGGCCCGTTGAAAATACCATCAACAAGACCCTTTATATAAAGAGGACTGCCGCCGACTATGAGAAACTTTCGATCTTTACTGTCGGCGTCGCCTATTAATGATTCGACATCATCAACATACTTGCCAACACTATAACTCTCCCACGGATCAATAATATCAATAAAATGGTGCGGAACAAGCTCCCTCATATCGAGCGATGGTTTTGCCGTACCGATATCCATCCCCCGGTAAAAAAGCATTGAATCGGCGGAAATGATCTCGCGCTTTATTTTCTGTGCAACTGTAAACCCGATCTCTGTTTTATCGCAGGCCGTTGGCCCGGTAAGTACCCATAAGGTGTGGTGCATTTAAAGTATATAAACCTTCAAATTGTGAATTTAGAATAGTGTATTTCTGTTGACATAGTAACTTAAGGGATATATGTTTACAATGATTATTTGCCAGAGTTCCACATAATCATACCGTGTTCAGGCAACAAGCCTGTGTAGGCAAATTATTGGCGATATTGATATCGGCGGATAACATGAGAGCACGGGAAGAGATCGAAAACGAAAAAGACTTGTTGATGAGATATCGTTAAGCCAAAAACAGACTTGACCATTTACTTTATTGCCATGCTATTGGAAATATACGGTGGCGGTATATTTCCAATATCATAGTCACCGCATATTTAACTGCTAAGAGTATAGTAAACTAAAAATCGATGAGCCACAGAAAACAACATTGGATACCACAATCATACCTAAGTGCCTGGTGCGATCCAGATAAACCAGAAAACCATGAGCCATACGTATGGAAATTTTCGAAGGATGGCCGTACTGCTAAGCATAAAGCTCCCAAGAATATTTTCTGGGAAAATAATATGTACACTATTCATCGAGGTAATGGCAAAAGAGATTTAACGTTAGAACATGGCTTGCAAGGACTAGAGGATTTTTTTGCAAGATTACATCGAAATAAATTGAGAAACCGAATTGAGCTTGCCCCAGAGGAGAAAGTATTCCTATTGTCATTTGTTGCTGCAATGAAAGTACGCACTACATCACAACGTGATCATATGCAAAGCCAGTGGGGTGAAGCATTAAAAAAGATGGACTCTTTAGCTGAACAAATATCTGAAATGACCAATGAAGAAAAAGCTAAGTTTGCTACTATGCAACCGTTGTCTTCCTCAGGTTCTAGTGAATCACTGTCTCATAGGCAAGTGCGTAATCTTGCAACAAAACCTCTACAACATACAATGTTCACGATGATAATGAAGCAAACAGATTTATTCTCACAAATGTATATGGCAATAATAGGAGCAAACATATCCCCTGGGTTTATTACTTCAGATTCTCCATGTGTATGGTTTGACCCAGAAGGCTATAAGCGACCACGATTCTATCGTTCAGTAGGCCTTGCAAATAAGAAAGTCGAAGTTACTCTTCCAGTTTCCCCAGAACAAGCTATCTTAATATCATGGAATAAAAAATATGATGGATACATAGAATTAAATTCTGAGCAGTTTGTTGACGATCTTAATAATCGTACTTGGTTTCAGTGTAAAGAGCACTTCATTGTAAATAAAAACATAAAAAAAGATATATGGTTTGATCCATTTTGAGCAAGCAAAGTTTCATTGGGAAACTGTGGACAGACACTTTTTTTGGGAAATAATGGGAGGGGCTGCGT
>CAXMPV010000303.1:0-2014 GCA_964195175.1 uncultured Thermodesulfobacteriota bacterium
GGAGGCGAGGCCCACTAGTCCACCCAGGATGGCGCCGCCTGACGCCCCACCGGAGGTGTCTCTTGCCTGCTGGCTGATGCCGGTAATGGCGCCGTAGGAGACCGACATGACCGTAGCGGCCTGCACTTATCCCGCGGCGAAGAAATTGATAGACAGCAATGCTGTCATAAAAAATGTTTTGATCATTAGACTGGACTCCTTTATCAGATGGGGTAATTCGTTTCCAAGTAGAGTAATTTTTAACTATTTTAGCGCCCACATTTTGGGACTGTCAATTTTTGCCTATGTAAGGCCTGTCATTCCAGCAGGATTGCCCCAAGCAGTTTCCGCCCCATAATGATTAGTTGTTCTAGCAGTTCCTGCAGTACCAATACTAGAAGGTGTTCCCAACTCTTGAAGGTAAAAACCTGCAGCAAATGATGAATGACTGTGTAACAAAATTCCAAAAAAAAACGTCCCTTTTAATATATGAGCAGTCACACGTTTACATGGATGGATAATCATTTTGAGCTTTACTATTATTATTCTGATACATATATCG
The DNA here is from genome assembly GCA_964195175.1 of uncultured Thermodesulfobacteriota bacterium. Taxonomy (GTDB): domain Bacteria; phylum Planctomycetota; class Brocadiia; order Brocadiales; family Scalinduaceae; genus Scalindua. The sequence continues at coordinate 542 of CAXMPV010000303.1, forward strand.
GTATGATTTATATATAGATACTTTACTGTTTAGAGTGCTTTGTCATCAAGTCGCCTTACATACACAATAATTGGGAGATAAAAAAATTTAAACTATGATTAAATATTTAATTAAAATAATTGTCTTTCTACTATTAACCTTATTAATAGGATGTTCCAATTACATTTTATTTAAAGAGGGTGTAACAGAAAGTGAATTTCAAAAAGACAGAGTTATATGTGAAGATAAAGCATATGCTTTGGTAGGCAGAGCACCACCATGGGATGATAATTTAATGAAACTCACCTCATGGAAAAGAGAACTTAAGTCTGAGTATTACAAATGTATGTATGAAAAAGGCTACATAAGAAAATGACTACTTAATGAAATAAACGGTCATTCTGATTAACATTAGATTACCAAGTATTTCGGTCTTATTGTGAAAATTAAATTACCTGTATATCTAACATAAATTCATTAACTTCCTAATGATAATTAAATATACAAAGCGCATGCTTTTTTGCTTGCTGATTATTTTTTCGTCACAAACCACATTTGCTGAAAATACAACTGCTATACAAAGTCGAAACTGCGAGGAATCAATTAGTGAAGGAGTGTTATCGGTTAATAAAAATAATTTTACACCAGAAGAACAAGAAGGAATCGAAGTTCTTATAAATGGAGGAGATGTTGATAACATATGTGTAGATTCCGATACTATTTCGTACATGAGAAATGTTTGCGTAACCGCTGGTAGAACTCCACAATTTGACAAACGTGTAACCACTTGTGTCGAGACATATTTTTCTATATCTAGAGTAGGTCTTAATGTCAGATCGTATGGGAGAGAGCCTGTATTATCAGGGACCCCTGTCGTAAGAATTGAAGGTGATATTACAAGAGAGCTAAAGGAAAGCTTCGATGAATATCCAATATCTGTGCGTAGGGATCTTGAAAGAAACTTTCACAGGAGAGAACGTGGAAACAGAACAAACTTTCCTGTGCTAGGCAATTTCTCTCCATCAAAAATTTCGGATGCGTTCCGTGTGCTATCTAAAAATTAATCCAAAGGTAGCACCAGGGTATAATAGGAAACGTAAGATCGAGTTAAGTATTTGAATTAATGGTGGCCGAGGGCGGAATTGAACCACCGACACGAGGATTACTAATCTGATTTATTTTTCAATCGAATGGGATAGCTCTGTGGCAAAATCTGAAAAAGAACGAGGCTTACGCCCTAAAGCTTCCTCAACAGTGTTGTAAACTTCACCGTACCCTTTCTCTGCTGCGAACCACGCTAACATTTCGGCTATCTTTTCTGATATCCATGAATCCATACTCAAGGTACTGACAAGTTAACTGATTTGAGGGTGTAACTACAGTAGTCACATGGTTCTAAGCCTTTGATTGTACGTTGTTGAGAAGGCACGTTTCGCCTCCAAAACGACAAGATTTACGTTAACTTGTCAGTACCCAAATTAAAGTTGCTGGTTA
>CAXMPV010000304.1:0-2013 GCA_964195175.1 uncultured Thermodesulfobacteriota bacterium
ATCGGACTGCCTGGATACTGGAAGAGGTAGGAAAGGAGAGACCAATTACAGCCGGCATAGTAATAAATGATAATAATATTGAAAATATAAAAGTACTGTCATTTAGAGAGAGTAGAGGGTGGGAAGTACGCTATCCATTTTTTACAGATCAATTCAGTGATGCGACACTGAAAGAGGATAGTCAGCTAGATAGACATATCGACGGCATATCGGGCGCTACACTTTCTGTAAAGGCTATGAAAAAAATGGCGCGGCTTGCACTTTTTTGTCATGTTGCTGGTTATTAGCGGGCTATTATTAAATCATACTGATGCTTTAAATTTACAAAATATTTTTGTTAAAAGTGAGAAACTTCTTGAGTGGTATCATATTCAGCCCAAGAGTCAGGTTAAAAGTTTCAAGGTAGATCAACATTGGATAACACAGATTGATAGTCGTTTATATTTTGATCAGGTAGAGCTTGCAGATCACATTGAAAATTTATACGGAGCGGTTCGTATCACTGATGGTTTTGTCGTGGCATTGGATGAAAGCTTATTGATTCTGACTTTATCTGGCAAAATTGTAGAGGGAATTTCGGGGACAGATGGAGTTCCTGCAGGGATAAAATCTATTGGCCTGACAGAAGTTGGAGATATAATTATTAGTGCAGCACATGGCCACTATCGTGCTGATATTGATACCCCGGAATGGCAGGAAGGTAATGAGAGTCCTGTTAATTGGTCTGCTTCCGGAGAAACTCCAAAAGATTTGCACGATGAGTTACTGATACTTTATCGCGGTAAAGGGCTGCCGTTGGAAAGAGTTATTCTGGATATTCATAGTGGCAGGATACTTGGACAGGCAGGTGTATTGCTGGTTGATTTTATGGCTGTATTGTTCTTACTGATAGCCATAAGCGGTGCCTGGATGTGGTTCAAATACAGATAAAACAGATGATCTCGCAGTTCCTTATGCCTACAATGACATTAGAAATTTAAATTAGAGGATAGAGGAAACTGAAATGGCTAAAATAACCCTGCATGGAAATGAAATAAATACAAATGGAGATTTACCGGCAATTGGTGAACAGGCCCCCGCATTTTCATTAGTTAATAGTGAGTTGGCCGATGTTGGTTTGGAGAACTATAGCGGAAAAAAGAAACTACTGAATATCGTCCCAAGTCTTGATACACCAACCTGTGCATTATCAACAAAAAAGTTTAACGATGCTGCAGCTAGCAGAGAAAATACTGTCTTCCTGATGATCTCCGGTGATCTTCCATTTGCTATGTCACGTTTTTGCTCGGCAGAAGGGACTGAGAACGTTGTATCACTTTCAATGATGCGCTCACGCAAATTTGCAAAAGACTATGGCGTGTTAATAGAAGATGGTCCATTAGCCGGGATTACTGCGCGTGCTATTGTTGTCATAGACGAAAATGACAAGGTGATTCACACGGAGCTGGTTGCCGAAATTGCCAACGAACCAAATTACAATGCAGCCCTGGCTTTGTTGTAGGGACATTCCATTTAAAAAATATTAACTTAATAAAATGTCTTCACAAGGAACAAATGGCCTTGAACGATTATTCAAGGCCTTTGGTTTTTCCATGCAAGGATTGATTGCCGCCTTCAGATATGAAGCGGCCTTTCGACAAGAAGTATATCTTTCACTGGTGCTTATTCCTCTGGGAATCTATCTTGGAGAAACAGGTACTGAAAAAGCATTGCTCGTCGGTGTAATTCTGTTGGTGCTGATTACAGAATTGATTAATTCAGGAATGGAAGCAGTTGTTGATCGATTTGGAGAAGAACAGCACGAGTTATCCGGTCGTGCAAAAGACGTTGGCTCAGCTGCGGTATTTATTGCTCTGCTCAATGTTCTGATTGTCTGGGTTTGTATTATTATTTTATAGTTTTGTCGAAATTTTACTTGAGTTAATTGATCTCTAAATTATTCGGTTCTTTGGCGTTGTATAATTATTTAAGTAAAGCATAATAATAAAGTGTTGTACGACTGTTTAATCCATA
>CAXMPV010000305.1:0-2007 GCA_964195175.1 uncultured Thermodesulfobacteriota bacterium
CAAGGTAACCTAATGATATTAAAAACTTATCAGCTTCATAAACAGTTTTTTTGTAATGTTCTTCACTCACTGTAAAATTGAAGAATCCATGCTCTTGATCTTCATATAAGAAAAGATCACATCTACTTCCAACTTTTTCCATTATTAACTTGTAATATTTTGCTGTCTCCACTGGAATAAATTTGTCTTTAGTACCCAAAAAAAATATAGTTGGTGGAGCACCTTTTTTTACATTATGCAGAGGGGATAAGTCCTTGTAACTTTCTTCAAGAGCATCCCTTTCATAAACACCAGAGGAAGGGCCTAGGTCAATTGCAGGATTAAATAATACCAGGGCATTTGGAAGCGAATTAATGGCAAGATTATCTTTAGGATCATCATATCCTGATATTACTGCAGTGGCAGCGGCCAAGTGCCCCCCTGATGAGCCTCCAGCAGCAATGATTTTGCTGCTATCAACGTTAAAACGCTCAGCATTTTCCCGAATATATCTTATCGCAGACTTGGCGTCCATTACACATTCTGCAATGGTTGTTCCATGCCTACTTTTTACACGATAGTCAGCCAAAAAACATATAATTCCACGTTGCGCAAAGTAATTTGCTTGACGTTCAAAATGTTTTATACTGCCTCCAATCCATCCTCCTCCAAAATAGAATACCATCCCTGGGTATTTCTTAGATTTATCGAGAGATGAGGGATAAATCACTTTCATTATCAATGTGGTTGTGTCTATTTCTTTGTAGACAATTGTGTCAACTTTAGAAATAGTTTCTTGTGAATGCACCATAAAGTGAACCAAGAACAAAAGGACGATTGTTAGTATCTTATTTTTCATATACGGTGTGCTTGTTGCACAAGTTTGTTGATAAAGATAACATTCCAAAATAAAAGAAGCTTTGTTATTTCTTAACTTTAGTTATGCAAGGCAAGAAAGATTACCAAGAGAAATTATTCGCTCAATTTCAATTAAGTGAACGTATTGCCAAGCACAATTTTTATCGTAGATTAAAAGAGGTTTTAGATTTGAAGTTTCTATATCCATTAACTAAGAGTTATTATGGGGCAAGTGGACAAAAGAGTATTGATCCCGTCGTTTTTTTTAAACTATGTTTAGTAGGCTATTTAGAAAATATCATTAGCGACAGGCGATTAATACAGCATAGTAGTATGCGTTTGGATATTCTATATTTTTTAGGTTATGACATCGATGAAGAATTACCATGGCATTCCACGATTAGTCGTACCCGTCAATTATATCCATAGGCGGTATTTGAACAGGTCTTTACCAAGATATTGAGTATGTGCGTTGAAAAGGGAATGGTGTCAGGTCATACTCAAGCCATTGATTCGGCACCCGTAAAAGCGAATGCCTCTATGGATAGTCTGGAACTTAAAGTACCAAAAGAAGAACTGGACGCTCATTTAGCAAAGATTCGCCATATTAGTGCGATGGATAAAAAAAAACTCCAATAAGGAAATCCAAGATTAATAAAGCCTCTAAAGAGCAACAGTCAATAACGGCAACTCCCAAGGAATTACAGGCAATTGTTTCTAGAAACAAGAGATGGCGGCTAGACCAAGACCAGCGGCCAGGAGCTGGTAATAAAGGATCTAAATACACCTCCAATAAAACCCATTATAGTCCCTACGGACCCCGATGCACGTATTAGTGTTAAACCTGGTAAAGCAAGAAAGTTAAATTACATGAGTCAACTCAGTGTAGATACATCCCATCATGTGATAACAGATATCAAGGCCTATCATGCCGACAAGAAAGACAATCAGTATTTACAAGATATCACCAAACGTTTAAAAAGTAGACTGCATAACCAAGGTCTTATATGGCGAAACTGTGTAGCCGATACAGGTTATAGTAGTGGCGAGAATTATGCATTTTTAGAGCAAGAAGGCTTAGAGAGTTTTATACCGCCACACGGCACTTACAAAGGCGGTCCAGAGAGATTTATCTATAATAAACCGGAAGACCATTATGTCTGTCCAGAT
>CAXMPV010000306.1:0-2002 GCA_964195175.1 uncultured Thermodesulfobacteriota bacterium
TTATTCCATAATGAAGTATTAGACACAGGGAAATAGAAATGGAAAGGAAATATACTTCAAGTACCAGGATAAACATTTCTCCGCATAGCGTCTTTCTTCGAAAAAGACTTTTTCGCCTTTTAGACGATAGAGAGAGCCCTATCGTCTGGGTGTGTGGTCCCGCCGGTTCCGGAAAGACAACTCTTTTAAATAGTTACATTGAAAACAGAGGTTTGTCAAGCCTCTGGTACCAGTTAGAAGCTGGCGATAGATGTGTTGAAACTTTATTCTATAACCTTAGTCTTGCGACCGCAAAATCATATCAACGAAAACCATTTCTCCTACTTACCACTGAAAATCTGTTAAATATTAAATCTTATACGCAGCAGTTCTTTCAAGATCTTTACAGCCGCTTAAAGACCCCATCAATGGTTGTGCTCGATAATCTACAGGAGGTATTTCCTGCAAGAAATTTCCATCAATTGTTATGCGATGGTTTATCAGTCATTCCTGAAGGCATTACGGTGGTTTTAATAGGCCGTAATACTTTCCCACAAACATTAGTCAGCTTACGCTCCAATGTTGCATTTATTGGTTGGGACAAACTCCGTTTAACCCATGCAAAGTCAAAAGAGCTTACGCGTTTCCTGGGTCATAAGGATTTCTCAAGTGAAATGATTCGTCAACTATACGAAATTACAGAAGGATGGATGGCCGGGTTGATACTGATGCTGGAGATAGCAAGGCAGAAGAGACCTTTCCCTATCTCAATTGCCGACCCTATACCAGAGGAAATAATTGATTATTTTAATACAAACATCTTTCAGAGGATAGATAATCAAACACTGGACTTCCTGCTCAAAACTGCATGGTTGTCCCAATTTACTGATGCTATGGCTGAGAACCTTTCTGGCGGCGGCCAAATAAACAGAATCCTTGACTACCTAAACCATAATCATCTTTTTCTTGAGAGAAAACGTGTCGGCACCAAGACTTTTTACAGATACCAATTTCTATTTCGTAATTTCCTTTTGCATCAGGCCAGGGAAATGCTCCCTATGTCAACACTTTCAAGTATCCAAAACTCAGCTACAAAACTAATGGAAGAACATGGCCTGATACCAGACGGTGACGAGATATTCTATAGTTTATTAGATTGGAAAGGTGATTTACGTTTTTCATCCAATCTGAAGGCAAGTATCACTAACCGTTATTGGCCATTAAAAATATATACTTTAGGACGGTTTGAACTAGTGCGGGATAATAAACCAATTGAACTCTCAAGAAAGGCGCCCAGGAAACCCTTTACGATGTTGAAGACATTGATAGCCCTGGGTGGTAAAGATGTAAGCGAAACCCAGATAAGTGATATACTCTGGCCCGAGACAGAAGGTGATAAGGCGCATAATTCCTTTAAGACTACCCTGAGCCGCCTTCGCCAGTTAATAGGTATTCAAGATGCCATTCTTATTCATGAGGGGCAAATAACACTTAACCCCGGGTTATGCTGGGTAGATTTATGGGAATTTGAGAGGTTGCTGGACAATGCAGAAGATGCTGCAAGGCTCGGATATAAAGTAAAAAGCTTAAGGTACATAGAAAGTTCCGTTGGAATATATCATGGAAATTTCCTTGCCGGAGACATTGCAGAGCCATGGACATTTTTTATTCGTGACCGTTCGAGGGATAGGCTCTTTCGTAATTTGATTAAATTGGGCACTTACCTTGAAGATGAGAACCAGTTTGAAAAAGCCTTAGAATGTTATATCAAAGGTATCGAAATCTATGAACTTGCGGAGGAATTCTATCAGAAGCTTATTAAGTGCTATCACCGACTTGGTCGCAATGATGAGGCGTTAAATGTATATGATCGCTTAAAAAGAATTCTTGCCGCCACAATAAAGAGAAGCCCATCTTCAAAGACAGAATGTATTGTTAAAACATTGCTGATTGAGTAAACAAAAATATCATCAGACTGCTTTAATAATTCAGGATTACACTGAATAGTTAATACGCTTTCCTT
>CAXMPV010000307.1:0-1992 GCA_964195175.1 uncultured Thermodesulfobacteriota bacterium
GTCCGGGCCGACCTATTGCTTGATCAGATTGTTCTCTAATAGTTGCTCCGGTTGAGTAGACATTTATCTTTCAAGAAATATTTTCTGATATCTGCTTTCAATATCCCTGGCCTCTTCATCAGTTAACGCGCCAAATTCCTTCACCCTCGCCCTTTTGGACAGTTGACCATCATTCTGCTCTATGAATCGTATAAGCAGGGCTACTGTCTTATCAGGCATTTCTAAATTGTCATCAAGGTATCCCTTCATCTCGTCATATTTGCAGAGATAATCCACTTCCCCGGGAATAACGTTTTTGATCGTATCTTCCACGCATTCGTACAGGAATTCGGCTTGTCTGGTTGCATCAAAATAGCGGTAGTAATCTGCAGTTTCATTCAGGACTTCAATGTTGTGATCCAACGTTACTTTCCATTTGACAAAATCAAGTACTGGATGGGAATAAACTTCCAATACCTTTCGGTAGTCATCGATCCTATCCAGAATGGATGCGGAAACAGGAAAAATCATCCCTTGCTGTGCAAAATTCTTTTCTGCCAGGATATGATGTATAAGGTAACGGTGTATGCGGCCGTTACCATCTTCAAACGGGTGGATAAAAACAAACCCGAAAGCGATCATGGCAGCTGCCAGTACAGCATCGTAATCAGAATTTTCCACTATTTCATTCATGGCGATCATGCCGTCGATTAAAGATCCTATGTCCTGCCACCGGGCTGAGATATGTTCAGGGAGTGGTTCACCGGTCGTCCGGTCACGATCGCCGACAAAGCCTCCAGCTCGGCGAAATCCCATATTAGTAAAACGGGTATTTTCAATGACGATCTGCTGTAAGCGCAGTAATTCGTCTTTACTCAAAGGTTTATCACCGGCCTGACCAATGGCTTTACCCCACCTTGTAGCGCGATTGCTGCCAGGGTTCTCACCTTCTATTGTAAAGGAAGCTTGCGAGTCCTTGAGCAGCAGAAAAGCAGAAGCTCTTTGCAATACACCTTTATGAATAGATTTCAGGTAAGCATTTTTTTGATCTGACAGGTTAGCGGAAATGTACTTTGCCAGTTCAGGGGTTTTGTAGATAAGCGGACAGAAATCCCGCGTACCGGGTAAATTATTAATGATACGGTAGCGAGATGACCTTGTCCCCTTGATAGCATATTGCAGTTTTTCATTTACAAGTGGAACGAAATTCCCTCTGTCTAAATCAGGAATATTCAGTTTTTTGATCATTAACCACTCATAGAGAAACCAGATTCTTCGGCTGTACTGGCCAAGAGGCTCTATCTGCACCAACCCGGTTATTTCATCATCCGACACGGTTTCAAAAAGCTTTTTTAATACAAGCAGGTTGATTCCTTCATATTTGATGGCAAATACCAGCTGCTTGTAAAGTGTATCTTCCGGTTTGTATCGCGAAGTGAAGACCTGCCAGTCGCCCTTACTATATTGCCTTTTTTTTTCACTGATTAAAGACAATTTATTAGGTATGGGAACGGGTAGATTATAAGCTTCTATAATCGCTCCATACCCTGCGAGCAGACCTTGTTCCGGGGCTGCTCGACCGTGAAAAACAGTTATTTTACGTGAAAAATAGTTATTTTCCATATAATATAGAGAAATATGATTATTCTAAAATATGGTGAATAATGTTTGTGGTTGGAGAAAAACAGTTATTTTTATATATATTTGGATAATAATGATTATACAAAGTAAATAGATTTATACAAACATTTGTTGTAACAGTCCTTTTTTGAAGGTTTGGGTTCTTTTTAACTCTATAGTAATCAAATCAGTTTTTTCTTGTAGAGAATTTAAGAAATCCGTAATATTAAATATAAAGTCTATAATCAAAACACCCCCCCCCATCGTATCATAGAGTTCGTCTTTAAGATAAGACAATTCAGTGAATATGCTTCTCTGCTTTTTTTCTTTTCAATCTTCAATCTACAATATTAAATATTCAATCCTTATCGCTTTAGATCACTTCAGCCTTTT
>CAXMPV010000308.1:0-1990 GCA_964195175.1 uncultured Thermodesulfobacteriota bacterium
ATATCTGTCTTACAGGCTATGGATAAGATAAATGACAGATACGGCGAATTCAGCATAACGCAGGCAAGGCTTCTTGACAGGTATTTGCATAAGGGGGTTATTGCCCCCGCATGGAGACCTACAGGTATCAGGAATGTAAATTATTAATTGAGTAGCGAAAAAAGAGAGATTGTTTATGGGGATTATTCAGGTCAAGGAGATTGAGTTTTATCAGGATGATCGTGGTTGGTGCATAAGGCCGATTTCGGATGATGACATAAAAAACGGCATAATAAGTGATATTCATATGGTGAGTATGAAGCCGGGATCGATAAGGGGAAATCATTATCATGTTAATAAGACCGAAAACATTCTTATCATCGGAAGCACTTGCAGGGTGCTGGTTGTAGATAACAATACAAAGGAGAAAGAAGAAAAAATATTAGAGAATAATGAGAAGGTATTGCTTGTTATTCCTCCTGATGTTACACATGCTATAGAAAATATAGGTAAAGAAGTCTCATACCTGTTTTGCTTCAGCCACGTGAATGATGGTTTGAAAGACCGAGATGTTGTAAATAATAAGATTATTTAATAAACGAAAGCTGAAGAACTCGATGATTTGGCTTTTGTCTGTCTAAGTGGAGAGCGTACAAGAGATCAAGCGTGGATAAGAAAAAAGCAGGCTGTCCGAGAATGTAGATTTCTAAACTAACCTATTAATAAAGAAAGGGGGTTAATAGATCTAAATAGTTTTCAATACTTACCTATTCTCGAACAACCTGTCGGGTTGATGCTTTATCAAAAGTTTGAAAAGTAAACGGTTAATTAAGTTCATAAAACCGCTTTTCTACAGTAGTCGAATCAGAAGGAATACTTTCCCTCACAACATACGTACTGTTTGCAACTCTTTCATTCATTGAACTGCACTTATCGCATACACGGTTATAAGGGCCTTTGCTGGGAAACTTCTCTCCGCATTTTAAGCAACTTCTCTTCTGCTTTAAACTGGTTTCCTTGCTTGTGCCTTTCAATTTCATCTTTTTATCCTTTGGTATTGAGCAGTCTGAAACACTCTTCATTATTTAATCCCTCCTTGCCCTTATATACAATAATATGGCTAATACGGTTCCCGTCTTCCGGGTTTTAGTAATTGTGTACACTATTTGTATATGTTGTTCAGTAACAAAAACATCTTATTGGTGAAAATCTATGCTATCAGTCTCTTAGTGCCCTCGTAGCAAGTGTTTATAATTGTTTTTTAGATATATGTTAATACGTTTGATACCATCAATTGTACAGTGGAATTTTGCTTGACTTTTGTGCTAAATGATGTACCCTTGGAGACTTAGCGAAAGAAGAGTGTGCCCTCTGTTATAAATAAAGTTATTTGCTATGGACAATTGTTCTATTAGCCGGAAGGATCTGGAAATTGAGTGACGATGTTGCCATAAAAACGGAGGGCTTGACAAAGGCGTACAGGAGCTTTTGGGGGCGCAAAAAAGTATTAGCCCTTAACAAATTAAACATAATCGTTCGAAAGGGTGAAATCTTTGGCTTACTTGGCCCTAACGGTTCCGGAAAAACAACAACTTTAAAACTTCTCTTAGGGTTGATCTTTCCAACTGCAGGCATGGCATATGTTTTAGGGAAAACAACAGATGATGTGACCGTAAAGAGTAGAATAGGTTTTCTGCCGGAAGAGTCCTGCTTTTACCGGTTTCTCAATGCGGATGAAACCTTAGACTTTTATGGTCAGCTATTCAGGATACCTGGAAAAGAGAGAAAATTAAGGACAAACAGGCTCTTAAATCGAGTAGGGCTGGAATTCGCAAGAAAAAGGCCTCTTAAACAATATTCTAAAGGAATGTTACGGAGGATTGGCATTGCACAGGCACTCATCAATGATCCTGACTTAATTATTCTTGACGAACCTACCAGCGGACTTGATCCTATTGGTACCAGAGAGACAAAGGACTTAATCCTTGAGTTAAAATCCCAGGGAAAAACT
>CAXMPV010000309.1:0-1986 GCA_964195175.1 uncultured Thermodesulfobacteriota bacterium
TATGCACCGCTTGCCCTGGCAATGCCTGTGGCAAATAGTCCGATTGGTCCTGCGCCGAGGATTAAGACGGTCTTTGCAGAAACGTCTTCTGCCATGACGGTATCAATGGCGTTTCCGAAAGGTTCCTGAATAGTGGCCCATTTGTCAGGAATTTTCGAATCGGTTTTCCACAGAACATGTTCGGGTAAGACAAGGTATTCTGAGAGCGCGCCATTATAGTCGACTCCCAGTAATTTGAGATTTCTGCATACTTCAGAATCTCCGTTACTGCATTGGTAGCAGTGTCCGCATGAAATATGGCTTTCTGCTGAAACACGGTCTCCAGCCTCTACACGAGTCACTTCATTACCAATTTTTTCTACTATTCCAACAAACTCATGGCCAATTACGCGGGGTGGTATAAGGCGTTGCCGTGCCCAGCGCGTCCAGTCGTATATATGAACGTCCGTGCCACAGATAGAAGTGAGCGTAACCTTAACAAGCACATCTCTCAGGCCTATCTGCGGAGTGGGTACATTTATAAGCTCCATACCCTTTTTACGTTTTGTTTTAGCAATGGCTTTCATCTGGAAGCACCTATTAGACAATTTTTAAAATATGTTAGTTAAAATATAGTATATACATTTTGATTTATCAATGTTTAACAGTTAATTTAGGCAAAAAAAAGTTTACTTTTTTCTGTCATTTGTTAAGATTCATGCGATATTTGTGTTGTTCTTATGGCTCTCCTTAATGTTGAAATTTGATGGGGGTAATTATGGTTAATATTAACACAAAACAATTCGCAATCATCACACTTTTACTATTCAGCTTTTTCGTTCCGTATATTTCAACTATTTCTTTTGCACAAAAAGCAGAAGAGGCGAATCCTTTAAATCTTGAAACACTTTTGGGCGAGACAACATCAGGAGTGATGTCGGGTAGCATGAAATTCCAGTACGAGATGGCCGAACTCCTGGGTGAAAAAGTCGGCCCGGATGATTCTGGAAACGTTCACCATGCGGGTGGTCTTTCAAGCTTTTATACCGGTCCGGAGAAACTCTTTCCCGGAAAAGGAACGTACGGCCCTTTTTATAATTTCCTGCCTCTGGTACGTTGGTACGATCCTGCATATTACTATAATAGCGACACCTTTCATCCTGGCAGTACTGTAGAAGGAGAGTTCACAAATAGAGAGTGTGTTACCTGCCACATAGTAGAGAGCCCCGGCATTGTTACGCAATGGAAGCAGAGCAAACACTCCATCCAGCGGAAAAGATATCGTCGGCTGTGACAGGTGTCATGGGAAGAATCATAAAAAGCTCATGATGCCTTCTTACGATCTCTGTGGTGAATGTCACGAAAAGCAATTACAAGGGCATCGTCAGGGTGGTCAAGGTTCTCATGCTAATGCCTATCATCTTGAGTTGATCGAGTTAGGGTGTCAGACGGAGAAGCCTGCCGAAGAAACTGCTGCCTGCCTCGGCTGCCATGCGATTGAGAACCGATGTGATGGCTGTCATACCCGGCACCGATTTTCTACAGCTGAAGCCAGAAAGCCCACCAGTTGTGCGGTCTGTCATTCCGGCCCTGAGCAATATGAGTATGAGATGTATATGCAATCATACCACGGTATGATTTTTCAGGGAGAAGGACAAACCTGGGATTGGACAAAACCCCTCAATGCGGAAAACTACACCGTTCCAACATGTGCATACTGCCATATGCCTAAAGGCGATCATAATGTTATCAGTACATCTACAGTTTATACATATATGGGTACTTCTCTTGTAGACAGGGGAGCAGATAAGTACAGGGCTACAAGGGATGCGTGGATTAAGGTCTGTAAGGATTGTCATTCACCCAGATTTGCAAGAGACCATTTAGAGGCCATGGATGAAGCGGTTAAGCTCAGTTTTGTTAAATACCGTGAGGCAATGCGTATTGTGATGGACTTGTACAATCACAATCTTATAGATCCTATGCCTGCCGACCTTGCTCCGGATT
>CAXMPV010000310.1:0-1703 GCA_964195175.1 uncultured Thermodesulfobacteriota bacterium
CAAATGTATCTTCTGCAACCTGTAATGCTTCCTCAGAGACACTCAATGCATCCGGATACCGCTTCTGCTTAAAGAGTGTTTTGGCTTTACCGTTCAGTTTCTCCCACAGTACCTCCTGCGCATATACTGACGAAGAAAACGATAAGATCAGAACCATTATAACAATAACCTTACTTCTAAAGGAGGTTAGGAACCTTATAATGCTTGTGAATGTTGTCATAGTATAATTCTATTGATGTGTGAACTTGTGGAAAAAAATAGCAACGTCTGAGATTTGAAATCGGCGGGTAAGAAACCCGCCCTACAAAAACAATTACACGTAGGTCAGGTTTCTTACCCGACATTCATTCTCTGAAGGACTTGTTTATAGAAGGAGTGGGGTGTATTAACTTCCGCCCCACTCCTCTTGAAATTGTGTATACAAAGAAAACTTCAAATTTGGTCAGTGATTATAACCCAGCCTCTTTTCTTAATATATCTGCTTTATCAGTCTTTTCCCATGAGAAGGAATCTTCAGATCTTCCGAAATGACCGTGCCTCGCTGTAACCTGGTAAATAGGTCTTCTCAATTGCAGATGATCTATAATACCTTTTGGTGTAAGGTCAAAATGCTTCTCGACCAGTTCTTCTATCTTTGCTTCCGGAATTTTGGCCGTATTTTCTGTTAGAATCAGAACTGACATAGGCTTGGCAACACCAATCGCATAAGACAATTGAACTTCGCAAGCATCTGCAAGACCGGCAGCCACTACATTTTTGGCAACATATCGTGCAGCATAGGCGGCACTGCGGTCAACCTTGGACGGGTCTTTTCCGGAAAATGCTCCGCCACCATGTCTCGCTCTACCGCCATAAGTATCAACAATGATCTTTCTGCCGGTTAAACCACAGTCTCCCTGTGGCCCGCCGACTACGAAACGGCCCGTTGGATTTATGTAGAATTTGGTCTTATCATCCAGCATGTCTGCAGGAATTACTTTTTTTACTACCTTTTCAATTATGTCATTCTTCAGTTGATCATGAGAAATGTCCGGAGCATGCTGGGATGAAATAACAACCGCGTCCACCCTTATAGGCTTGCTATCTTCATATTCAACAGTTACCTGTGACTTTCCATCAGGACGAAGATAGCCAAGGTCTCCGGTCTGTCTCTCCTCTGCAAGTTTCTTGACCAAGCGATGAGCCATGCAGATTGGGAGAGGCATTAATTCCTCTGTTTCGTTACAGGCAAAGCCGAACATCATACCCTGGTCTCCTGCGCCATGTTCACTGTGCAGACCCTCACCTTCTGATACGCCCTGTGCAATATCCGCAGACTGTTTGTCAAGCGTTGTCATAACAGCACATGTTTTATAGTCAAACCCCATTGATGAGTCAGTGTACCCTATATCCTTGATAGTTTGTCTGGCGATATGCTGTATATCAATAACAGCGTTAGTTGTTATCTCTCCGGCAATCATTACCATTCCGGTTGTCACCAGTGTTTCGCACGCAACGCGTGACGTTGGATCCTGTGCCAGAATTGCATCTAATATGGCATCGGATACCTGGTCGGCTATCTTATCAGGATGCCCCATAGATACTGATTCAGAAGTAAATAAATGGTTTCCTTTTTTCATTTGATCCTCTTTCCCTTTCCAAAATTCTTGTTAAAATTCAATCTCTTTTGATGAATTGTCATAAATAAAACATAAGATGGCAGT
>CAXMPV010000310.1:1713-1982 GCA_964195175.1 uncultured Thermodesulfobacteriota bacterium
ACAAGATAAAATGGGGAGTTAATTCTTTATAATATCTCTTAGTATCTCTATATTTCTCTCTGTTGCACCTCTTTTTTCATTAACTACCTTTTGTGCTTTAAGCCCCATCTCTTTTGCCGCGTCAGGATTCTTGATAAAAAATTCAACTGTTTCGAAGAGTTCCTCTTCTGTTTCAACCACTTTGGCTGCACTGTTTTTTAAAAGGAGATCTACTTCCTCTTTGAAATTAAATGTATGCGGGCCAAAGATTACCGGGTTTCCCATCCCTG
>CAXMPV010000311.1:0-1949 GCA_964195175.1 uncultured Thermodesulfobacteriota bacterium
CCAGCAACATATAGTACTTATGGAAACAGAGATTTTGGAACAGTAAAAGGAATGACTATCTCTTACGATTTACGTAAAACAGGAAACATCAGAATGACAGCAAACTATACTTTGCAATTTGCTGAAGATGATATAAGGAATACTGAGGCAATTTTTTTAGAGGGAAATGGTGAACCGGATTTAATAGAGGAAGATGAAACACATAAAAAGATGGTGTGGCTAAATGGGAATTTGGAAGTTAAACTCGAAGAGTTTAACTTGATGTCACATAAGGGGATGAACAGAGTAATGTCTCTAATGTATACAGACAGAGAGGTCAGCCTCTTGCAAAAAAAGATGAATCTTTTGAATTGTACAAAACAAAACGAAAAGGAGTTGACGATCGTTAGAGCGATCCGCATTTCGAGATTGTCATGTGTTTGCTGCTTATCTCTTCTGTTCAATTTGGTGATTGTATCTGTCCTGAACATATAGTCCAGGACAGATGGACAGGCTCTTTTGCTCGACTCTAACAATTAGCCCGTTCATGTTATCGGCATAATCAGGATGTAAATCTCTTGACCCATATACATATTACCACTTATTGCCAGCGTACCATTCTGACCATGGTTCCCACTCAACATACTTCCCACCGTCTGACAGCCAGAACTGTTCACCCTCTCTCCATCGCGTGCTAGCTCCATATTCTGTTGATTTTGTTTGATTCTGCTTTACCTTTGCATAGAAATAGCAGTCAACCTGGTGAAAATTAATGTCCTTCTTGTCCTTCACCTCTATAAGTTCGAGATCAGCCATGGTGACGTTATTTGCGGCTACCCTTTCTTCGTCAACAACAACCTCGTATGTTGTCACCTCTTTAACCCTTACAACAACACCTTTGGGTTTTGGATCCGGAATAACAATTGGATTTTCATATGGTTCAAATGACTGATGATGTGTTTCTGATGGTTTTTTAATGAAATCTACTGCTTGTGCCTTGTTGATTGAGCTATTTACAAAGCACAACAGGACAAACACAAACATAGTAACCATTGGAATAATAAGTTTTCTATAAATATTTAACATTGTTCCACCCTCCTTTTTCTAAATACTTCCATATTAGTGACTTATATATTGATTGAATACAGATAATTTTTAAACTAAGTAAATTTTACCTTAAAAATATCATTTGTCAATACGCTGCCAATAAAGATCATGCTAACGTCATAGATACGATATATACAAATGGTATTATTTCTATGTGTAATAAGTAAAATCATAGGGCCATCTAGAGACCACAGGATAATTTCAGGAGAAGAGGTGGAATCGAAGGAGATATGTTCTGATCAAGTAAGCAGAGAGGTTATTCTTGAAAATAAAAAAGGCACAGAAAAATATATAAGCGTTAGCAAAATACTTTTCTGTGCCTTTAAGCTTTGATTATATGAATTAAACAGTTACACCCTTCTCTGAAGGTACAGTAACGGCACTGCTCTTGTACCAATCCTTGTAATAATCACCTGAATCATATAGTAGGCGAAGATTTTCCAGCACTTGCTCAAATACCTGTGTCCAGTCAGAGCCAACCCTGAATCCAAACATGGCATTACGTTTACCGTGAGGTGTACTTCCGATAGTCTGAAGTGATTTCCTGAATCGCAATCTCAGGTTGTCTCCGGCATAAAGATTATCATACATATATTGCATGCCTTCTATGAACTCCTCAAGGTTCATATCTATGAGTCTATGAACTACATGTGCAGTATCATAATATTTCCAGTCTTCAGGATAATTCTTTCTGAAAATCCTCTTCTCAGAATCAAGCCTATCGTAAAGCGCAGTCTTAGGAAACGGGCAGTTTATTCCAAAGGTGAGAACGTCAATATTGTTTTGCAGCACAAATTCAGTCATCCTTTTGAATGAATCTTTATTGTCTCCATCTGCTCCAAGGACTATTGATCCCCAGACAA
>CAXMPV010000312.1:0-1924 GCA_964195175.1 uncultured Thermodesulfobacteriota bacterium
AATGGACGGGACCAAGTCGCAAATTTTTATGAAATGATTAAAGTTACAAGAGGAAAGAACAAGCTTGATTGCGACAGACTGGACGTTTTCTTCGATGATCAGGACGAAATAGAAACAGCCACTGCGTTTGGAAACGTTTATTTCAACAGTCCTGATTCAGATAATACTGAAGGATTGGGAACCCTGCTTGAGTGGGATTTAATAAAAGATGTGGCAGTGCTTACAGGAAATCCTACTGCAGAACTAAGGAGATCAGGACAACGGACTTTTTCAAAAAAGATCTATTTTGATATAAATACAAAAAGAGTACACTGGGAAGGAAAGCCACACTGGAAAATCTACTCAGAGCAAAAATAATGAAGGTTATTAAGAAATTACCTTGCATAATTCCCATAACGTTACTAATTTTCATAGTGCCTATTAAAATCACTTTTTCTGTCGAATTATCCCATGACATTATGGTTATTGCACAGCACGGGACATTAGAAAACACACCGGAAAACACTATTGTCGCATTTGAAAAGGCAGCCGATATTGGTGTAAGGGGATTAAAAGTAGACGTAAGAAAAACAAGAGATGGCAAATTAGTTTTAATACGTGATGCTACAATTGATAGAACAACGGATGGTAAAGGATATGTCAACCAATTAACATATGAAGAGGTAAAATTGTACGATGCCGGCTCCTGGAAGAGTGAAGAGTTTGCAGGTGAAAGAGTACCGCTTCTATCAGATGCCTTACGAATGGCCAAAGAAAGAAAACTGAAACTGATTATAAATGTTAAGGAACATGGCATTGAGCAAAAAACGCTGTCTCTTATTAAAGAATTTGATATGATGAATCATGTTTATTTCAGTGGCAGGTTAGAAGCCCTGCGCAATAAGGATATAGATATCAAAGGTGCGCAGTTGGTTTTTTTACCTCCTAATGAGGTGGTGGGTGATATAATAGACGTCATCCACGAAAGACATAACCACGTGGGAACCAGACTGCTTGGTACCGACGATAGAGATAGAATGAAGGAAAAAATGTTTACTGGCGTGGATTTCATTCTGACAGATTATCCAAGTGTAGCAATTGATCTTTTGCATTTCAGGACAATAAATAAACCAGAGAAAAGAGAACCGAGAAAGAGCTTAGAATCAAACATCGCGGGAAACACAGCGCAATTAGATGCACTGATTGAAGCAATTATGTATGGAGATCCTGAACAGTCAAGAATAGCAGCATTAGTATTCAGTACTTTGCCGGCAAACGTGGCTGTTCCACAACTGGTAAAACGTCTGAACTACAAAAAGCCTCTTACACGATTCTTACCTAAGATGAAAATCTCTATTCCCTTTTTAAACAGGGAAATACGAGACAAGGGAGATCTGCTTCATGCCGCTATAGTTCAAAAGAATATCGTATGGACATTGGGGCTTATCAAAAATAAAAGTGCAGTCGCCCCACTTATAAAACGCTTAGAAACGGCAGATTCAGAACTGAAGAGAGAAATCATTCTGGCACTAAAAATGATCGGAAACAAACAGGCCGTTCCTGTGTTAAAAGAAATATTACTAAATGATGAAAATACTTATGTCAGATTTGATGCAGCCAGAGCTCTGGGCAGTATAGATAATACAGATTCTGCTTATACCCTTATGAGAGTAATGAAGAGTGATGGAGCCTGGTTGGTCAAAGGAAGTTGTGCTGAAGCCCTTGGGAAAAGAGGTGACAAGAGAGCCGCTAAAGCGCTTAACGAACTCCTAAATACTGATGCAGGTGAAGATTCTTCATGGGCGCGAGATAGAGCAGCATTGGCGCTGTCAAAAATAGGAATAGGTGGAATAGAAGCCCTTGTATCTTCATTAGGCGCTGGTGGAACAAGTACCCGTAGAAGGGCCAGCTGGGTGCTCATAAGTATTGGAGATCCAGCAGTACC
>CAXMPV010000313.1:0-1905 GCA_964195175.1 uncultured Thermodesulfobacteriota bacterium
ATCGCCATAGTTTATCACTGAGTCATGCTTTATAAATTCATGATCTCCAACCTTAAGAACACAAGACGCATCTCTCTCTTTTTTAGTAGTAACATGAACCTCCCCTAAAGTAGTGGACACACTGAAAGGTTAGAGTTATAAGTTCTAACTGAGGAGGTGTGTTATGAGTGAAGTCAGAAGGCGTAAATTTGATAAGGAATTTAAATTAGAAGCAGTAAGGCTGGTTGTAGAGGAAGGAAGGTCAGTAGCAGAAGTTGCAAGGAACCTTGGTATACATGAAAACTTGCTTCATGTCTGGAAGAGGCGCTATAAAGAGGATATGTCAGATCCTTTTCCTGGTAAGGGGAGGTTAAGGCCTGCGGACGAAGAGTTAAGGCAGTTAAAAAAGGAGTTAAAAGATGTAAAGCAGGAGCGGGACATATTAAAAAAAGCCTTGGCCATTTTCTCGAAGGAACCCAGATGAAGTATAGATTTATTGAGGAGCACCGCTCAGAATTTGTGGTTGAGAAGATGTGCCTGGCAATGAACGTATCAAGGAGCGGATATTATGCATGGAAAAGGAGAGGGAAGAGTAGGCGTGCACTGGAGAACGAGGAGTTGGATCAGGCCATTAGAGAGGTGCACAGAAGGAACAGTGGGTGTTACGGAAGTCCTCGCATAGCAAAAGAGTTGGAAGCCCGAGGGGTTAGGTGTAGTGAGAACAGAGTAGCCAGACGTATGCAGGTAAGTAGGATTGTAGCTAAGACCAAACGTCGGTTTAAGGTTGCGACAAGATCAAAGCACAACCACCCTGCTGCTTATAATTTAGTTAATCAAAATTTTAATACAGAGCGGCCTGACCAGACATGGGTTTCAGATATTACCTATGTCTGGACCAGAGAAGGCTGGTTATATTTGGTAGTAATATTGGATCTGTTTTCCCGTCAGGTTATTGGTTGGTCAATGAGCCATAGTTTGAGCCGGGAACTTGCTTTAAATGCTTTCAGGCAGGCTATACGTCGTCGCAGCCCTGGCACAGGAGTTGTTTTCCATTCTGATCAGGGCGTACAATATGCTTGCCAGGCCTTTAGAGACCTGTTAAAAGAGCACAAGTTTGTTCAGAGTATGAGTAATAAGGGAAACTGTTACGATAATGCAGTGGCTGAATCGTTCTTTCATACTTTAAAAACTGAGTTAGTTTATTTCGAATCTTACCAAACTAGGGATGAGGCCAGGAAAAGCATTTTTGAGTACATAGAAATATTTTATAATCGTCAACGGAGGCATTCGACTTTGAACTATCTGTCCCCTGTAAACTTTGAACTGCTGCATAGGGCAGCTTAACTACGTGTCCACTTTTTCGGGGGAAGATCAATATAGTTAATTGGAGATTAGCGTGTTGAACCCTTTTTTATATTGGGGGCTAAAGGAGAGAGAACGACCTTGTGTTCACGGCAAGAAGTGCAAGTTGTAGCCTGTCGGACACTCCAGTCTTCTTGTATATCCTGCTTAAATGTGCTCTTATGGATTGTTCTGTTGCTTTAGTGGATTTTTTTATTTCTTTGTTTGATAGTCCTTCGCAAATCAGTTTGACTATTTCTATTTCCTTCTCTGTCAGGTGAGGATCATTCTTGGAGGTAACACTGTTAATACCTTTAACAGCATCCTGTAATCTCTTTCTTTCAAACCATAGATCCCCAGATATTATAGTATTTAAGGCTTTGCTGAACTGTGATTCGTTAGTATCGGGAGATAAAATGCCGACGAGTCCGTGTGAGATATAATCTGCTAAACGGCCATCTTCAATCACGGGAAGACATCTTGCTCCTAAAAGAAGCACTCGCAACTTGTCATGAAAGAAATCTTCATGAAACATATCAGATAGAGCATTAAAGTCGGTAATTAGTAAATCAGGCTTTTCACTAT
>CAXMPV010000314.1:0-1893 GCA_964195175.1 uncultured Thermodesulfobacteriota bacterium
TTGGGTGTGATATCCAGGCCTCCGTAAGTTGCGATCGGAATAATTGGCAGGTTATGTTTCACGGCAATACTGAAGAGACCTCGTTTAAATTCACCCATCTTATAGTTCTTGTCTTTTGTTCGTGTACCTTCCGGAAATACAACTATATAAGGGGTCAAATCCTCATTATGCAATTTAGTTTCTTTGATATTTTTTGCGGCTTCTGATAGTACCTTCCAGGTTTTTTTATCATCTTTATACACTTTAATCATACCCAGAATCTCAATTCCCTTGCCGAAAACCCAGATTTTGAATAGCTCGAACTTACCGCAGAACAGCGATTTCCCTTTTACCGTATGCAATATGGCAGGAATGTCCATTATCGAAGTGTGGTTCTGGCATATTATTGCGGGCTCGTTAATCATGTTTTCCATTCCTGATACCTCAATCTCGACATTCAAGATCATTAAAAGCCGTTTTGTAAATGCATGAGCACGACCAAAAATAAAATCATGAGACCGTTTTCTGATCAGGTCACACTCGATTTTAATCCGGTAAACGAAAATGAAAAATATTATTCCCGGTACCTGGTACAATGCCGACTTCAGTGAAAACTTTAACATAATGCCGCCTATTGCCTCTCTAAACTTTTTTATAAGAAACTTCCGGAAAAAGAAGTTATGTAATTATTTAATAATATCCTTGCGGAGCATTTTACCATACTTTCCCTGAAATATTATATAAGTTTTTGCAGACAAATTAAGAGGTGGCCCACATTGCATATCTTATTTCCTGCGTCTCAGTAAAATATAATTCCTTTTCTGTATTGAATGCAATTAGACTTGACAAGCGTTTGATTGTAACGTAAAAGAACCATTAGCTTTAGAGAGAAAACAGCAGGTTTGTTGTAGTGCAAAAATAGTGTAGTTATCAAAGTGGTTTTAGTAGAAACTTTATGGCCTACCGGAAAAAACCGGCGAGGCTGATTACTCTTTTTGATAGCCATGAAAAAACCCGATCAATATACCAAAATAATTGAGTGGTATCCATATGCCGACAAAACACCCATTCGTAACCTTCATAAATCCGCTTTAGATGGGAAGAGGGTTTTCCTGAGGGTAAACTATGATATTGTCTGGGATACCAGGATAATTGATGACAGGCGTATTCGGGCGACGGTCATGGACATTCGCCACATACTGAAACAGGGGGCAAGGACAGTTGTCATCGTCTCCCACAACGGTGTAAGAGAGAACTTCTTTCCGGGCAGGAAAACTACAGTAGGAGTTGAAAATGACGGAGAAGTCCATCATGGTTTTAGCCTGAAACCGGTGGCAAAAAGATTGACAGAGATTTTAAGAGACAAAAAAATCCTGCCCAAGGATCAAGAAGTTGTCATTGCAGATGACTGCATTGGGGAGGAAGTTAAATCCATTATTGATAAAGACGGCATCTTTCTTTTGGAGAATGTCATGTTTCGGAGTGGCGAGACCTCAGAGGATGACAATGAGGTAATGGAATTTGCAAGACAACTTCATGATACTACCAATTGTAATGTCTATGTAAATGCTGATCCGGTAACAGCCCATATGGGTCATTATGCATCACTCGGTCCGATAACGAGCCTCATCTCAGGCCCGAAGGTAGCCGGATTCCTGATTACGCAGGAGCTTACTGCTCTCGATAATTTTATGAGGGATCCTCATAAACCTGTAGTTGCAATTATCGGGGGCGCCAACGTCACCGACAAGGTCCAGGCGCTGAAAAACCTTATTGTTTATGGAAAGGTTGATAGACTGATCTTTGTTGGTGGTATTGCATTTCCCTTTCTCAAGGCACAGGGATATGATGTAGATAACTGTATGTTCGAAGAAGATCAGGATTCACGGTCACAGGCGCTTTATAGCGCAACTG
>CAXMPV010000315.1:0-1880 GCA_964195175.1 uncultured Thermodesulfobacteriota bacterium
TTGATAGCAACATCATGCCTCTTCAAATAATTATAAAAATACCCAAAACGGTTGAGGCAGTCGGCAACAAGATCTTCCCGGTCAAGTTTTCCCGCTATCTTCATAGCTTCTTCTATTTTATTGGTGGCCGTTTTATATTGACCGGCTAAAGAATAATAGTAAGCAGCTTGATTCAGGCCTGTCACTATATTTGATTTTATCGGAGCTGGAGAATCTTTTTCTGCCTGCACAGATTTTTCATACATCTCTGCCGCCTTAAGATATTCACCAAAGTTTTCTAGCTCCTGTGCTTTATGCCGGTTTGCATCTACAGGTTCTTCTCCCTGTGCATAAAGAGATGAACCGGCAGATAACATCACCAACAGAATTAATAATCCTATTATTTTCATATACATTTCACTAGATTTTGTTAACGAAAGCATGATTTGTATTATACAAAAGAGATATCGAGCAATCTAATTAAATTGTTTGTATTGCCAATTATCCCGGACAATGAAGATTTCTCTATTTTCGAATTTGATTAAAAAAAAAGGCGCTCATGATCTGAGCGCCTTTTTTAACTATCTTATCACTACGGACAAATTGCATCCGCATTAATGCACTTATTTAATAATCCAAATCTGATACTTCCCACACATTATCAGTTGGTATACTACTCTTCTTTGCTTCACTTTTGTGGCTTTCACTCTTACTGTGTGAAACAGGCTGAGCACCACCCAGACCCTGCTCTAAAGCATGCTCTCTACGCAATCTCATATTCTCTGATTGAATCTTTCCAAGCTGCATGAGCATTGGCGCCTGCCCCCACCACCACATTACGTCCTGCTGGGCGTGAGCATAACCTTTGTAACCCTGAAGTTTATACCAGAACCACATCTTAGCATATTCTGTCTCTATTAAAGACGGGTTATTCTCACCCTGATAAAACATAGCATACACACCAAGGATAGGTCCGACAACCGGCACCTTTCCTCCTAATGTCTTGAAGGCGTTATATACACCATCACCAATAAGCGATGCCGGTAACAACTCT
Source organism: uncultured Thermodesulfobacteriota bacterium (assembly GCA_964195175.1). Lineage (GTDB taxonomy): Bacteria > Planctomycetota > Brocadiia > Brocadiales > Scalinduaceae > Scalindua. The sequence continues at coordinate 1,034 of CAXMPV010000315.1, forward strand.
GAAAGCACATCGCCAAGCGGATAGATATCACGTTCTGCCACAGACGGGTAGAGAATATCATCAGCAATGAGATTATCAATTATAAGCTGCGCATCATCCGTAATCCTGAAAGCCTGGAACATGTATTCATCGAGCTGCTCTAACCAGGTAGTCGCAAATCGAGGACTGTGGCAATTTGAACAGACTTCTATCCACTTATCCCTCTTATCAAGATTCTCATCTGAGTATACATCAATCTTTGGAGCAATAATGTTTATCCCGTAAGGATAAGCCTTAAGCGACGACTTATACTCAATATTTGACGGAGGAACTGTACCCATACGCCAGATACCCTTTGAGACAAAATTATGTGTAAACCTTCCACCACCTTGATACATATGGCAGAACTGACATGTTGGTGTACGGTAATCATCACCAACCTGCACATGGGCAAGAGGCTTATCAAAATTATATTCCTCTCCTTCCATCTCTAGAATGATTCCATGCTTTGACTCACCATAAGACTCAGAATCCGGATGATCAGGCCCCATGCGACAAGTCATACAGGCTTTTGGCTGTCTAGCCTCAGCAGCAGAGAACGAATGTCTTGTATGACATGGATCACATTTGGTAGATATACCGTGACACATATCACAACCTCCATTACCTGCCTGCCATCCCCTTCTACTCGCCTCAGCATACCAGGGAACAAGGACGTTAGCCTCCATCGCCTGTATATGATTAGGACGGCCATGGTCCTTTTCGCTGTTGAACTGACGTACCTGTCTTTCATGGCACTCACTGCAAACCTCAGCATTTGGCATCCTTATCTCGTTTTTCACCGTGTCAGCATGACAGTCAAAACAGT
>CAXMPV010000316.1:0-1548 GCA_964195175.1 uncultured Thermodesulfobacteriota bacterium
CTGGAGTTTATTTATGAGCAGTTTCCCAAAGATCCAAATCGGCGATGGCCATCAATGATCCATGCGGTATATATAGCCAAACACAGGATTAAAGATTATCCATTGGCATTAAGGTTTGCGCATGCAGTTGCTCAACAGGTCACGGTAAGTGATATCCCTCCCTGGGTTAAGCAGATGGAAATATATGTGCTGGAAGATATGGGAGAAATAGAAAGTGCGAAAATATTGATTGGTGGTTTACTTGAAAGTGGTGCCATCAAAGACGCCAATGAACTTCAGTTTCTGTATGATCGTTTAGACAAACTCGAAAGTGAAAATAAACAATAAATTGACCTGGTCTATAACGAGGCTGATTTATCCCGCATTATTTTGTAATAGGGGTCAGCAGGATGCTCTTTTGCCAGCTTGTCGAATGCTTCTAGTGATTCCTCATATTTTTTTTCATAATAGAGTTGCAGTGCCTGTTGCTGCTTTTCAACTTCCTTCGTAACAGTTGCTGTAGCCTGGTCATCCAATTGATCAGTTTGGTACAGAGGTTGAAATATTCGGGTTTCTATTTCTTTTCCCTTTACAGTTACAGTATCCAGTTCACGGTAAAAAATATTGGTGGTCGCCTGCGCTGTGTATTCGCTGACAATCGTCGGTACCTTGTATATTCTCGTTAGCCCCTCGAGACGAGATGCTAAATTGACTGCATCACCGACAACGGTATAGGTGATTCTGTGTTCTGAGCCCATATTGCCGACATGCATTTTTCCGGAGTTAATACCTATGCCCATCTTTGTGGCAGGCCAGCCATTTCCAGCAAATACGGGCTCCAGTCGCTCTATGGCTTCCTGCATTTTAAAACTGGCAAGAATTGATAGCTGAGCATGATCTTCCTGTATCAGGGGTGCTCCCCAGAATGCCATGACGGCATCACCAATGAATTTATCTATGGTCGCATTGTAACTATGTAAAATTTTACTCATCTCCGTAAAGTAAGCGTTGAGCATCGCTGAGATTTGTAGTGGAGACAGGTGCTCTGAAGAGGACGAAAAATTGTGCAAATCACAGAACAGGACTGTCATTTCTCTGGACTCACTTTTCAGAGAAATCTTCCCGGGTGATTTACTGATTTCCTGCACGAGCTGTGGCGGGATGTATTTACCAAACACATTAATGATCTCTTGTTTGGCATGTATTTCTATAAAATAGCTGATTAATATGTTGACGATATACAAAATAAGAATAGTCAGCAGGCTGTATTCCAGAGGTAATAGCGCACTGCCTGGATTGACATAATTAATATAAACAGGAACACTCATACCGACAAAGGTCAGGAGGCTGGCTTTGATAGGACTTAATACAGGCAGCAGAATACTTAACAGAATCCCTGTCAGCAGGAAAATATAAAATTCTTTGGTTTCGAATATCTGGTTAGACAGAAAAGATTTTTGGCCGATGATTTGGCTGATTAGCGCACTATTAAGACTGATATCAGGCTTGGTAATAACTGCAAAATTTAAAAAGCCGATAGAATTTAACAGGAACAAAATAAAGACTGAA
>CAXMPV010000316.1:1558-1840 GCA_964195175.1 uncultured Thermodesulfobacteriota bacterium
ATTCCAACATCAGTTTATATATCTCTGAGAAATAGCGCTATTGTTGTTTATTTATATCCAGATCGAAGGTTAGTCTAACTGTGTAAAAAACCTATCACAAGTGTCCTTCTGGACAAGGTATCCTCAAAGCAGTTTTGTTTATAAGCTTACAGGCAAGGACATAAATTCAATGCAGAACAATTAGATACGATATGCATATGATGGATATTTGAAGAACAGGAAGCAGCATGTTGAGATTTCGACAGTTTTGATGAGTTATCATCAAAAGATGATCCGGCCTGG
>CAXMPV010000317.1:0-1832 GCA_964195175.1 uncultured Thermodesulfobacteriota bacterium
CGTGTGGTACAGACATCACGGCTGAAGGTGGATATTCAGGCACTAAAATAGAAGAAATCCTGCCGGTTAAGATAATAGGCGGAGACCCGCCTAAAAAAGAGAAGAAATCAAGGCTTTCCTTAATCCTGATAATAGACAAATCAGGGAGTATGTTGGGAAAGAAAATGCTCTTTGCCAAAAAGGCGTCGATTGAATTGATCAAACAGCTGAAAGCGAATGACAATTTTGGTATTATAGCATTTGATACAGCGCCGTATACTATTGTTGAACTCAAAAATAGTGAAGCGGTTAAGAGGGAGATCATCAGGAAGCTGAGTATGTTAAGGGCGGATGGAGGAACGGATATATTCCCTGCCATGGATTCTGCTTATCGGCAAATCAAACAAAAGAATTCAAAGGTAAATCACGTTATTTTGCTTTCTGATGGAAATACAAAATCCATATATTACCATTATAATAGAATGATCAGTAAGTTTCAGCAGGCCAATATAACGGTTTCAACTATTGCCCTTGGAACGTGGCTCGTGAATACAAAACTACTGGAAGATATAGCAAAGAAGACAAAAGGACAATTTTATCAGATAAGTGACATAGTAAAATTGCCAAGGTTAATAATAAAGGATTCGGAATTTTTTGTATCACAATCAGACTTTCATGAAGAGCATTTTTACCCGAAAATCAATCAGCAAAGTCAGATATTGAAAGGTATTTATGACAAACAGTTTCCCCCGCTAAAAGGGCACACAATTACAGAAGCAAAAGAAGATGTTGAAGTCCCACTGGTAACGAACATAATGGGGAAAACGGACCCTATACTGGCGGATTGGAGATACGGCCTGGGTAAGGTCGTCGTTTACGCGTCTGATGCAAACGCACGATGGTCGTCAAAGTGGATTAACTGGTCAATGTTTAATAAGTTCTGGTCTCAGGTAGTGAGATGGTCTATGCGGGATATATCTAAAGCCAATTATGATATTAAGGTCATAACTCATGATAATGTAATATCCTTACAAATAGAATCGTCTTCTCTTTTAGCAGATGATACAAAGCTGGAAGTCAGCTTAATATCACCGGATTATGCCGAAAACGAACAGGAGCTTCTCCTGAAGCAGGTTGCTCCAAAAAGGTTTATCTCAGAACTGAATGATATTAATCCGGGCACTTATAATTTGAAAATATCAAGAGTAAGAGACGGAAAGGTTGTAGACTTAAAGACAAAAGGATTGCTGGTTCCGGAAAAAACAGCCACAAAACCACTTGAATATGCAGTTCAAGGTAATAATGTTTTGCAGCTTAAAAATATTGCGGAAATTACGGGTGGCAAGTATAATCCGAAAAGGGAAGAGATAACAGTAGAAGCAGAAGAGATAATAATATCTAAGAGCCTTGCAGGCTTTCTTATTCCTCTGGCTCTTTTCCTGTTCATTATCGACATTGCAGTAAGAAAATTTAATAGACAGGTAGCTTGATTTGTATGCTGAATACCAGGTTCTTTCAAGGAAGGAAAACGTGTGGAAGCTCAGGGTTGTATAGGTAAAAAATTTTATCATATGAGGAATTTCCATTTTAACCACATACATTGCAAGAAGACACACCTTTGTCATTCTGAGTGAAGCGAAGAATCTCTCGTTAGTAAGCCAATGATGTTTCGTGAGGTTAATGAGATTTCCGTGAAGAGATTCTTCAGTCGTTCCTCCTTCAGAATGACATGTTAACGAGGTTAATTTAAAATAATGGCAGAAAGTACTTATAATTTAGATGTAATCACTCCGGAGAAGATAGTCTACAGTCAGGAAGTAACAGCTATCGTTGCCCATGGTACCAGCGGGCAC
>CAXMPV010000318.1:0-1830 GCA_964195175.1 uncultured Thermodesulfobacteriota bacterium
ACTTGCCATTTGGAAAGTACCTAAAAGGTAATTCCCCTCAAAGGAAGGTTCCTTTATTTCTATAAACTTTTTAATGCTTTTAACCGCATCGTCGAAGTTATCTATATATGAATATGATCTGGCCAGTATCAAATATGCCGGTGCAACGTTTGGATTAATTTTCAGGATTTCGTCAGATTGTTCGATTGCGTCTTTAAACCTTCCCAGTTGAAGATAAAGTGCAGCCAGGTTCTGACGGGCCCTGATAAAAGTGGGTATTTTCTTAATTACCAGTTTAAATTGTTCTATAGCATTATCGTAGCCCTTCAATCCTATGAATATTGTTGCAAGACCCATTCGTGCCATATGTTCGTCCTGATCAATTTCAAGGGCTTTTTTATAGTTTTTATAAGACTCTCCAACATTTCCCTGAAGCAGGTAGTTTATGCCAAGACCCGTGTATGCCGAAGCGAGTTCCGGTTCACCCTCCGCCGCCTTCCTGAAATATTCGTCAGCTTTGTCAAATTCTTTCTTGTCTGTGTATATCCTTCCGAGGTAATAGAGCGCGAGGGGGTTGTCTTTGTCTATGGTTATAGATTCCTGGCACTCTTCAATTGCCTTATCAAATTTCTTTTGAGAAAGTAAGATTATCCCTTTAGATAGATGTGTAAGAGATGAATTTTTAGAAGCGTCTCTTAAAGAGTCAATTAATTCTTGTGCCTTTTCGAAGTTTCCGATTGCAGCATATGAGACTTGCAGTAGTTCGTAGGCGAGAATACTCTTTTTGTTGATTGTCAGCAATTCTTCGCAATTCTTGAAAACCTCAAGGAATTTTCCTCTCCTTAAATTATAAAAGGCTTGATTCTGGAGTTCGATTACTGAAGGTTCAACCCGCAAAATAGAAACAGCAGAGGAAGGAGTGCTTTTCTGTATTATAAACAGGCATATAATTGAAAAGATCAAAAACGTTCTGACAGGTGATAATGGAAACCGTTTTGTGTTTGTTAATAGGTTGATTTTCATAATTGGTGGTTTAAGACCCTGACCTTTCTTCCCTCAATTTTTAATCGTCCTTCAGCAAAGAGGTGTATTGCTTCAGGATACGCTATGCATTCTTCTTCAAAAACCTTTTGTGCAAGCGTGTCCGGAGAATCATCGGCGTGAACGTGAACTGTTCTCTGGATAATTATTGGTCCACGGTCATATTCGTTATCAACGAAATGGACGGTACAACCTGAGATTTTGACACCGCTTTCAATCGCGGCTTTATGGACATGGTGGCCATAATATCCTTTACCACAGAAAGCAGGGATTAATCCAGGGTGAATGTTCATCACCTTGCCTGTATATTTATCCGGGATTTTGAAAAGGTGCAGGAAGCCCGCAAGTATTATCAGGTCTACAGGATATTCTTCAATCTCTTTTATTATTGTGTTACTGAAAGTTTCTGATTGGTTATGTACTTTGTGTTGTACTATGGCTGTGGGAATATTATTATGTTCTGCTCTCTTTATACCATAGGCATCCGGAGAGCTGCAAATGACAATTTGAATTCTGGCATTAAGGGAGTTGTCATTTATTTTATCAATAAGATTCTGGAGTGTAGTTCCGCTTCCGGAAATGAGTATTGCTAAATTAAGAGTCTTGGATACAGACATATCTTTACTATAATATAGAAATTTAAAAAAAGCCCACGAAACACACGAAAAAATATTTTTGTGATATTTCGTGATTTTCGTGGGGAATAGTATTTACCGAAAGCCTGACTTGTTCAGGATTCAGGGTAACCTTGTATAGAGAAACAACTAACGGCTGCGTAGCTAAAAATTTGTTTACTTTCTTAACTAAATA
>CAXMPV010000319.1:0-1829 GCA_964195175.1 uncultured Thermodesulfobacteriota bacterium
TGTCGAAGGCCCAAGAATGGTTCGCCAGCTTAATATTGATGGAGATGAGCAGGCAGACCTAAAACTGCATGGCGGTGTCCATAAAGCGGTGTATGCCTTCCCAGCAGAGCATTATCCTTACTATCAAAAAGAACTAAACCAAGATCCTTATGAGCCAGGGCAGTTTGGTGAGAATCTAACCACTGAGGGCATGTTTGAAAACGAAGTACGAATAGGAGATCGATATCAGGTTGGTGAGGTTGTATTTGAAGTGTCTCAACCGCGGTCGCCTTGCTATAAATTCGGCATTAAGATGGGAGTTGCGGAGGCCTTAGCAGTTTGCATCAATAGTTCCAAAACAGGCTTTTATTTTCGAGTAATAGAAGAAGGTATGATTCAAGCAGGCGACACCATTGACCTCGCATTTTCAAACGAAACAGCACCGACAGTAGAGGAAGTGCATAAACTTTATTATCTCGATAAAAAGAATTTGAGCGGCTTAAAACATGCTGCAGATTGCGAGACTCTTGCACAAGTGTTTAGAGATGAATTTAAAAAAAGAATCGAAAAGCTTTCGAATAAAGTTACCACATAACAATCGCATGCAGTCGGACTTCGGCAAGCTGGCGCTCGCCTCAGCCGCTGATGCGAGGCGTTATGAGTAATATATGAATGTATCACCACCCCAAGGATCACCAATTCAAGTAGGTACATATAACGGTGCCTACCAGCTGATAGTTCCATTCAGTAAAGGCAGCAAAATACGTTTCTTAATAGCGGCGTTTCTACTATTTTGGCTGGGTGGTTGGACAATGGGTTTTAAAAGTGCCCTAGGTGACGTCTTATCGGGCGAGGGAGGATTATTTCTTATTTTTTGGTTAGGTGGATGGACAATTGGAGGTGTTGCATCTGGATATTTTTTATATCGAATATTGAAAAAACCAGTTCCAATGAAAATTTTGTTAAATAAACCAAACTTAACTATTGATACGGGATCGCCACCTTTCGAATTTTCGACAAGTAATCGAAGATCTTGGAAGGAGCTAATGCGAAAACGGAAATTTTATGAGTTGGTACCGGACCAAATTAAATCTCTGTCCTTGTGGGAAACATCTGACGGAAATAGGCTAACAGTTGATGTTGGGATTGAACGGATTGAAATTGGAAACGGTCTTTTAGAAGTAGAAAAAGAATGGATACACAACTACCTAGAAAAAATTTACTCATAACAATCGCATGCAGTCGGACTTCGGCAAGCTGCGCTCGCCTCAGCCGCTGATGCGAGGCGTTATGTGTATCTTTAGGGTGTTCTAAGGCCCAAAAGATCGACGTAGGGATTGAAGTCTTTATCGCTATAAAGCAAAGTTACATTGTTCTGAATACAGAAAGTAGCGATCCAGTTATCAACCGACTTCCTAATAGTAATTCCCTTTTTTCGCAATCTTCTATAATTGTCCGCCCCAATCAAGGCTAGCTCTGGAGTCAGTATCTGATATATGGGAAGTTCGGTGAGCATCTCCTTTGCCAATTTGTAGTCTCTGTCGCTCCTGAACCCCTGGAGAACTTCAGCAAGGATAATATCACCAACGCAGATTGTGTCGGTGGAAAGAAGCTCATCGAGTAGTGCAGTTTGCGTAGTCTCAGCGCCATTGAAATAGTCAATCCAGACGCTTGAGTCTACGAGAATCATCTAGTCTTTCTCATTTCAGAAAGATCGCCTTCCCAGGCGAGCTTCCCCCTAAATTTCCGGATTCTTTCTTGCTTCTTCATTCGAATCAGAGTCTTAAGGCCCATTTCCACGGCTTCCTTTTTAGTAGTCAAGCCTGTAGCCTTTAACGCATCATCCATGA
>CAXMPV010000320.1:0-1816 GCA_964195175.1 uncultured Thermodesulfobacteriota bacterium
CATACTGGGCAAAGAAACTGGGCAAAACAAAAATGAAGGCAAAACAAGTATCAAGCCGTGGCGGTGAACTTGTTTGTGAGCTACACAATGACCGCGTGTTTATTTCAGGAAAGGCGGTAAAATTTTTAGAAGGCAGGATTGAGCTCAACATAGAGCCAAAGCCTGACAACAGCAATGGTATTATAGATACATAGTCAACGATTCCGGGGAAGTTACCATGAAAAACTACGATGTTGTAATCATTGGCGCTGGAGCTGCGGGGCTGATGTGTGCACTTACTGCCGGGCAGAGAGGACGTAAAGTCCTTGTCCTGGACCATGCTGAACGCATGGGCAATAAAATACTGATTTCTGGCGGAGGAAGCTGCAATTTCACCAATCTTTATCTGGAACCTGAAAATTATATATCCGAAAACCCACACTTCTGCAAATCAGCTTTGAGTCGCTTCAGCCAGTACGATTTTATTTCATTAGTTGAAAAGTATAATATATCTTATCAACAGAGGCAAGCAGGCCAGCTCTTCTGTAACGGAAACGCCGTTGAGATCTTGAACCTTTTATTAGAAGAGTGTCGGCTTTCCAACATAAAGATTCAGAATAGATCTACGATTAAGAAAATAGAGAAAGGCAACTATTTCACAGTTAAGACTAATTCTGAAAATTATGTAGCTGAATCTCTCGTCATAGCCACCGGTGGCTTGTCTATGCCAGCAATTGGAGCCTCCGGTTTCGGATATGAAATAGCGGAGCAGTTCGGGCTCAAAGTTCTATCCCGTCATCCCGGCCTGGTCCCGCTAACCTTCTGCAGGGACGTTCTGGATGATTTCAGTGATCTGTCCGGTATATCCGCAGATGCTACAGTTTCTTGTAAAGGACAATCATTCAGAGAAGCCATCCTTTTTACCCACAGAGGGCTGAGTGGCCCAGCAGTACTGCAGATCTCAAACTACTGGCAACCGGGAGATGAAGTTGTTATCAATCTACTGCCGGATATTGACCTGACCGAGACCATTAAGCAATGGCAGAAGGAACGACCAAAGACAGAGCTGAAGAACCTGATAGGAGAGCTGTTAACGAAGCGTGTTGCTCATCGGTGGTTAGAATTATGGCATCACAATAAACCCGTTAACCAATACAATGAAAAAGAGATCAATGAGGTTGCTGATATTTTCCATGCATGGTGCATCAGGCCTTCCGACACCGAAGGTTATAGAGTAGCGGAGGTAACACGAGGGGGCGTCGACACGAATGAACTTTCATCCAAAACTTTTGAAGCAAGAAAAATGAAGAGTCTCTACTTTATTGGTGAAGTCGTGGATGTAACCGGCTGGCTGGGCGGTTATAATCTACAATGGGCCTGGTCCTCCGGTTTCAGCGCAGGGCAGTTTGCATAAATTATTAATTATTTAACCTACCGTACTGCCAGGAGCAATCCTTAATAATAGGAAGCTCATTGACATTTTGAACTATTTCAATAAAATCTACAACATGAATAGTAACGAAGCACTACTGATTATTGCAGACAGTGAACGGGATTCGAATATGTATTATGCTACCTGTTTTCCGGCACCGGATCCTTTTATATTTATACGGAAGGGCAATGAAAAGATTATGATTACCAGTGATCTTGAGCTGGACCGTGCAAAATCAGAATCAAAAGCAGACAATGTACTTTCCCTATCCAAATATGAAAGAATTATCAAAAAAAGCGGGGGCAATTCCGCCTGTTTAATCGAGATAGTTGTCGCAGCTCTTAGAGAAATGGAAATATCAAAGATCCAGGTTCCGGCAAATTTCAGTGTAGAATATGCTGATTT
>CAXMPV010000321.1:0-1785 GCA_964195175.1 uncultured Thermodesulfobacteriota bacterium
TTTATGCAAATATTTACCTGATATAGACATAGTGCAGTTCTAGCTCACTATGATAAATAATTTTTAAAGTAACCATGTTCAGTCCGATACAATTTATTTTTATAGCAGCAATCGTTCTCTATCTCCTGGATTCAATCTGGGAAGTGGGATCTATATTCAATCCGAACAGATTCAGTAAAAGGCTGGCCGATTACTTTATTATTGCCGGTTTATCGATTCACTGCGCTTTTTTGATTATTGTAAGTGTACAATCCGGTACTTTGCCGATATCAACACTTTTTGAGTCATCCACGTTCTATCTCTCTCTGATTGTGTTGCTCTCTGTGATACTCAAATTTCTATACAGGCTCCAATCGCTGACGCCCTTTGTTATGCCGATAGTTACGGGATTTTCAATTGCAGCGGTTACACTGGTAAAAAACGACTTGGCATTGACGGCTAATTTAAAGACATTCTGGCTGTTTGCCCACATAATACCGATATTTCTGGGCTATGCCTCTTTTACTGTCTCTTTCATATTCAGCATTATGTACCTGACGATGGAGAGGCAATTGAAGAAAAAGTCTTTTGGCCCTCTTTTTGAGAGTTTACCATCTCTTGAAACCCTGGATATGCTAATGTGGAAGACTATCACACTAGGCTTCCCTCTGCTGACAATTGGCCTCGTGTCTGGTACCGTATGGGCAAAGACAACCAACATATTGGGACTACTCTGGTACCTTGACCCAAAAGTACTGTTGGGATCCCTGACATGGCTTATCTATGCTGCAATATTACACTTGAGACTCGGAGCCTCTTTTCATGGAACAAAAGTAGCTATAGTTACCATAGCAGGTTTTGTTATTGTGATTCTTACTTTTATAGGTCCGTTCCTGATGGGACACAAACATGGATATGAGAAGAGTTCGGTAATACTCGAACAAGAGATAATAACACCGGAAGAGCAGCCCGGTATGATAAAAGTTGAATCTTAAAATTTTACAATTACAAAAAAATGAATAGGACACAGATTTAACAGATAGGTACAGATTAAAACTTTTTAAGTTAAGCTTTTTGGAATTTCTTAAATCACTATAATCTGTGTATATCTGCGTCTAAAATTAGAATTACTATATTATGAATTTACACACACTCGGTCTGAATCATGACTCTGCACCTGTAGAAGTAAGGGAGAAGCTTGCCTTCAGCCCTTCATCAGTGCCAATAGCACTCTCTTCATTTGCACAGTCTTTCCCGTCTTCGAAAATTGTCATACTCTCCACATGCAACCGTGTAGAGATTTACGCAACGTCACAAGATGACAGTTTGAACAAAGACACCCTGCTGGATTTCTTCTCTGCATTCCACGGACTGCCAAAGGAGGAGTTTGCCGATCATATGTACCACCACCAGGGGATAAACGCCGTCAGGCACCTGTTCTTTGTTGCCTCCAGCCTCAACTCAGGCGTCCTCGGTGAGACACAGATTATCTCTCAGGTAAAAGAGGCGTATCAAACAGCAACTACAGCAGAGACAACCGGAAGTATCCTTAACCAGCTCTTCCAGCGTTCTCTAACGGTCGCCAAGGACGTACACACTAAGACTGCCATCGGAAAAGGAAATATATCTGTGAGTACTGTGGCCGTCGACCTTGCCATCAAGATATTTAAAGACTTTTCGGAAAAAACAATATTCATAATCGGTGCAGGTGAGATGTGCGAACTTGTATTAAAACATCTGGTGGAGCGTGGAGCAAGGACGGCAATAGTAGCAAACAGAAACTACGACAAGGCAAAGTCCCTTGCT
>CAXMPV010000322.1:0-1782 GCA_964195175.1 uncultured Thermodesulfobacteriota bacterium
CACAAAGGTAGTTATTGAGCTAGAAGCAAGATACCAGAAGGGCCGGCAATCTGTTGACGGATACATTGAACAAACATCAATCGCCAATCCACATGCCGACATAACATACATCAACCCTGAAGACAAGGAGATAAGGTATCCCAGAGCATCAAAGGAATTGCCGATAGAGCCAAAAGAGATAAAGCCACATCCATATGGCATTGAACTGGGAATATTGATAAAGATGCTGCATGACACAAAATCAAAAAATCTCCGTTCCTGCCTTACTAATGATTTCTCCAGGGTAAGCACAAGAGTTGCAAATGAGATTTGTGAAAAAGCCGGTTTAAATGGAAAGGCCCGACCTTCAAGAATAGCAGTCCAGGAAGCAGACGCACTTTTCAAGGCCATCAAGTTAACAAAGATCATGAATCCCCCTACAGACTGCATCTCTCCAATTGGAGAAAACGCTATAATAAAAGGCCTCAAAAAGCAGATCAATGCAGATTTCTTCACATCAAATACACGGCCACCATCTGTATATAGGGGCAATCCCTTTCAGATTGAAGTCGGGCTGGCATACGGTGGAGATTTGCCGGAAGAAGGCTTGATAAGACTGCTGAGGTTTGCCAATAGAGTTCCATTGCTGTATCAACAATCCGCGTGCGTCGTTACCGAATCAGCAATAAACACTTCATGGAGAAACTATGGACTGTCACAATCTACCGGCGCACTCCCTTCCGGACCGATACTCCTGATGGTACATCTCGCATCTGTCTGGGTACCTTTTACATCAGAAAGCAAAGAGGCAATTGCACATTACCCTGAAATTGAAAAAGCAATTAAACTGGCCCTGCAGGAATGCGGGCGCCACTTGTCTACATTTATTAAGAGAAAAAAGAAGGCAGCAGAAGAATTCAAGAAGAAATCGTATATCAAGAAATACATACCTCACATAGGAATAGCATTAAAGGAAATATTAGACTTAAACGACAAGCAGGAACAAAAAATAATTACTAACCTGACAGATGTCCTTGAAAGGAGTAGATCATGACAAAAACACTAAAGAAAATAGAAGAATCTGCTTCCACCATTCACAACAAGATCAATAAGAAAGAAAAACCCAGCATGGAGTTTCCTATTCGTTCGCTGAGCAATGTCAAATACACTCCAAAGAGAGGTTTTCTGGAACTTATAGGACAGAAAAAATCACGCACTTTAACGGTTAATACAGTAAAGACATTTGCTCAGACCCTGAGAATAATGTCCCTTTCCAAAGAACTCATTGAAAAAGATGATGTCGCCACAAAAAGAGAGGCCTATTATGTATCCAAGAACTGGGATGATGCACGTTTTGAGGAGCAACCTGAATCAGATACTGTAATCGACGATGTAGAGGCAATGTTTGAAGTTAATAGAGAGCAATTGGGTTTTATCCCGGAAGAGAAGGGAGGAGACGTCGCCGGAAAACTGGTAGTAATAGACAAGGATCAGGACACCGGTAAGCAGCTCAAAATTGACTGCACTAAATTCGGCTCAGGCGCATACTCTATTCCTATTTCAACTGAGCATCTGAAATTTGAAACCAACGCAAAGTTTATACTGGTAATAGAAACCGCCGGGATGTTCCAGCGGCTTGTAAAACACAATTACTGGAAGAAAGCAAACTGCATATTAATCTCTATGGGAGGTGTTCCAACCAGAGCATGCAGAAGATTCATCAGGCGTTTATCAGAAGGAAAAAAGATCCCCGTTTATGTCTTTGTTGACGGAGACCCATATGGCATCAGCAATATATACAGG
>CAXMPV010000323.1:0-1770 GCA_964195175.1 uncultured Thermodesulfobacteriota bacterium
CTTCTTTATCAAGAGATATCTTTGCGTCACCCCTAACGACATGTTCGACTTGAGCAAACGTCAGATTCTCACCATCGATTTTTATATTTTTCATAACCTTCTCAGATTGTAGCTCTAGTCATTAGTCATTAGTCAATTGTTATTCATTTCTATCCCATCCCCAACAGGCAAAACACTTCATCTATTGACGAACATTTTACCGGATAATCTATCTCTTCTCTCTTGATTATTACGATATCAATTCCTGCCTCACTTGCAGACTGGATCTTTTCAGGGACACCCCCAGTCTTACCACTATCTTTTGTAATCACAACATCAATCTTATATTGATTGTATATCGCCGTATTCAGCTCTATTGAGAAAGGCCCCTGGAGAGCAAGGATGTTTGACGGCTTAATACCCATGCCCACACACTGTTCAATATGTGCCGACATTGGCAGGATCCTGACGAAGATCTCTTTTTCATCTTTTAATTTTACAAACTTTTCAGCAGCTGAAAAACCGGTTGTTAACAATATTCTCTTCCTGTCAGATTTGGCGCACCAACTTACAGCTTCATCCATGTCCGCAACAAGATGCACAAACCTCAGTTTGTCTATAGCGCTATCACCAACTCCACCACCTTCTGTGACCGAGGCAGATCGCTGAAACCTGATATACTTAATCCCGCTCTCTTTGCTTGCCTTCATTGCGTTTAGAGATGCCTGAGTTGCATATGGGTGAGTTGCATCGATCAGGATATCAATATTTTTGTTTTGAATAAGTCCAGACAACCCCTTTGCATCAAGTCTTCCCTGAATACACAAATCCCCCAAACCCATTTTTTTATATATTTCGCGCCCGTATTCAGTAGCAACGGTCGTGACAATATCTTCTCCTTTATCATTCAGCCTTTCAACTATCTCCCTGCCTTCTTCAGTACCGGACATTACCAATATCAAACTTTGTAACCTCTCTTTGTCACCATATAATTATCATAAACAAATGTTGTTGAATTCCCGACGATCAATATTGTCGTCATATCTATCGGATGCTCCAACACTTCACCAAGATTCGTGATTATTACATTCTGTTTTTTACGCATAGCGCTTTTCACTATACCAACTGGCGTATCAGAAGATTTCTTACTTAACAGTATCTCAATCGTCTTTTCAATCTGCCATTTCCTCTCTGAACTTTTAGGATTATACAGGACAACTACAAAATCACCCTCTGCCGCAAGTTCTATTCTTTTCTCAATAACATCCCATGGAGTAAGGAGATCACTCAGGCTTATGGTAACATGATCATGCATTAATGGAGCGCCTAAGAGCGCGGCGGCGGCGTTCTCAGATGGGATGCCAGGCACTATTTCAACAGGAATCTTCTGTTTGGAATTTTTCGCAACTTCCAGTACCAGACCTGCCATCCCGAACACACCCGGATCACCACTACTGATAACAGAAACGACTTTTCCGGCTTCTGCTTTTTCAATAGCCAGAGAGGCCCGTTCGATTTCCGAACGCATTCCTGAAGAGATCACCTCTTTGCCTTCAACCAGCTCTTTTATCAGATTAATATATGTCTTATAGCCAATAACGCAGTCAGAACTCTTTATAACCTCAACTGCCCTGATGCTCATATTTTCCATGTTACCGGGACCAATCCCTACCACGAAAAGTTTTCCCGGGCTATTGCTACTGTTATTCCCGGATATTTCTGCCTCTTTAGTATTAATTTTGTCTTCCTCCCAGAAATAAGGGCTGCCGGTTCAGCAACACCCCCCACTCC
>CAXMPV010000324.1:0-1767 GCA_964195175.1 uncultured Thermodesulfobacteriota bacterium
CTTCCGATCTGTGTAGTTTCAATAATGAATGGTAAGCCAGATAGTCTCTTCCTCGGGTTCAGTCCATTCTACCCGGTGTTTCCGGTGTGCGGGTATGTTTATATAGTCACCGGTCTTCATGATAACTGCCTTATCATCACCTTCAAATAGTAGTCCGGCACTCCCTTTTAGCACCATAACCCATTCGTTTTTGTCTTGATCATACCACTCTCCTTCAGCTGTAGCATGGCTTTGTGAAATAATTCTCTCAATTTTGAACTTATCTGTCTGGAGGATATTCTCCAAAATTTCATCAGGTGCATGTTTCTGTATGTCTGAGAATATGTTCCTGATATCCATTTTATTCTGCTCAATACTGTGCTAATTCTAATAGAATCATATCCGGCCCCCATAAGTAAACCAGACGCTTTCCGGTCTTTGGGTAAGTGCGGATTTCGCTGAGAAACTTAATTCCTTTCTCTTTCAGACGGCAGACTTCGTCTTCAATGTTGTCGACTTCAAAAGCGATATGACGAAATCCAATCTGGTTTGCTTTATCCATGTTTGGATCTTTTTCGGATGGCGGTGAGGCGTACTCGATCAGTTCCAGGTTTGTTTCAGTATTTGGTAGCGATAATGTTGCGTATCTAGCCTCGACATCAGGAAGTCCAACTATTGAAGATATCCATTCTCCTGACAGTTCTGATTCATCTCCGACTTCAAAGCCAAGCTGTATAAAGAATGCCTTTGTCTCTTCCAGATTACTGACAACGATATTGACGTGATTGATTTTTTTTAACATTGTCTGTTAATCCGGATGATTCTCCTGGTCGGAGATTTTAGATGTAGTTTATTTAATCTCTTTCCCTATGGAGAATGCCTTTCCAATAGTCTTGCCTATTCCGTGATATGTACGGGCTTCAGGGGCAAAAAGGACAGGCTGGACCTTATTAATATCAGGCAACCCGTTTTCTCCAAGTACAGATTCCTCGGCTTTAACATCTACAATTTCACCAACAAATAGAATGTGAATTCCTATTTCAGTTTTGTGTGTCATCTTGCATTCAAGGATCAGAGGGAACTCCTTGATATAAGGAGCGTCAACCAGGTCACTCTTTACAGGGGTCAGTCCGGTATCAGCAAATTTGTCTGTCTTGCTTCCTGTAGCAATCCCGAAATAATCAGCCTCTTTAGCATATTTTTCAGAAGGAATATTTATAGTAAATGCTCTCTTCTTAATAATATTATCATATGAATATCTGTCTTTTCTCAACGATATGTTAACACTCGGCGGTTTTGAACAGCAGATGCCACCCCAGGCAATTGTCATTACATTAGGTTTTCCTTCGCTATCATATGTGCCCACTACCCAGAGAGGTGTAGGGTATGCCAATGTCTTTGCTCCTAATGATTTTTTCATGAATCTGTCTCCTTATCTGTATAGTTAATCTACAGAACGTAACGTTATGTTATAAAGTCAGAAGGTTTTAAGTGGCTCTGTGGTTACTCCTTGTTGTCAGAATATTGTTGGTGTTCGTTATGTTTATAAATCAGCTCAATATCAGCTTCCTTAAACAGTTTTTCAGACTCTTCTCCCTGGTGATATTTTCTTTCACAAACAACTCTCTTGATACCGCAATTGATAAGAAGCATAGCACACGTTCTGCACGGAGTCATTCTGGTATAAATAGTAGCACCTGATATCGAGACGCCCATCTTTGCCGCCTGGCAGATAGCATTTTGTTCGGCCTGGACGGTACGCATGCAGTGTTCAGTGATGCTGCAGTC
>CAXMPV010000325.1:0-1764 GCA_964195175.1 uncultured Thermodesulfobacteriota bacterium
GGTATTGATTATTTAAATAACCAGATAACAATCGATTCGAATATCAGTTGGAACAGTGGTGAAAATGTATCATTCCCGTATAATGGCAATAGACCTGATATGGGGATGCATGAATTTTCAACGGTTAATTTAATAGCACCAGCGGCCCCTCTAAATCTGAGAATTGTACGGCCTTGAGTCTGTCAAGGATTTTGTGTAAACCTCAAATCGTGCATTATAAACAAGCCTCTATTCTTTCGCCAAAATGAATTGATAGTTGTCCTATAATCGTACTCCAGCCACGTACCCTCATTGTCCATTTCCCTATTCTACCCTGCAATGCCAGAAATACTATTTTTAAGGCAGAATCATTCGTAGGGAAGATGCGTTTCGGTCTAGCAATTTTCCTGATACTGCTATTGACACTTTCAATTGGATTGGTGGTGTAAATCAGTTTTCTAATTTCTTCAGGATACTTGAAAAAGGTTGACAGTGAAGCCCAGTTGCTCTCCCAACTCTTAACAGCATAGCTATACTTCTTCCCCCAGGTCTCTCCAAATCTCTTTAACTGCTCCAGTCCACCTTCTTCTGTCGCAGCGGTATAGATCCCCTTCATGTCCTTACAAAACAGTTTGTGATCCTTGTAGTTGACAAATTTGCAGCTATAACGAACCTGGTGCACGATGCACCTCTGGATTTCAGCTTGTGGAAATACTGTGCCAATTGCTTGTTCAAACCCTTTCAATCCATCAATACTGCAAATAAGAATATCTTGAACACCTCTGTTCTTTAGCTCAGTCAGAACACCAAGCCAGTATTTCGCAGACTCATTTCCTCCAATCCAGATCCCTAATACATCCTTCATCCCTTCAGAATCAATACCTACGGCCAGGTAAACAGCTTTCTTAACCACATGACTATCTTCTCTGATACTTAGGAATATTGCATCCATGTAGACAATTGGATACAAAGGTTGTAGTGTCCGGTTCTGCCATTCCCTGATACGAGGTAAGATCTTATCCGTTACTTTGCTTACCCATTCTGCAGAAACATCAATGCCATATATCTCATGCATGTGCTGATTAATATCACGTGTGGACATCCCACGCCCATACATCGAAATAACCCTCTCGTCAATAGAGGAAACATCGACTTGCCCTTTCCTGACTAGAAGGGGTTCATGATCTCCATTGCGATCCCTGGGAATGTTTAAGGACATACTGCCCAATGATGAACGTACATCTTTTTTGTAAGAACCATTCCTGGAGTTTGTAGTTCTCTTGTTCTGGTAGTCATGTTTGTCGTATCCCAGCGTATTACTGAGTTCGGCATCCAGTGTACTTTGCAGAACATCCTTCATCAAGTCTTTAACGGCTTCGTGAGCATCTTGCGCAGTTTTTATATCATACAACTCAATAACATCTTTTACCTGATCTTTTGTTAATATTGACATTTATTTGTTCCTCCAAAAAGTTCCATAATGAGATAAACTCCGTTACGCTACGCTTCACTACGTTTCTCTCATTAATAATATAGCTCTCTTTGAAGGTTTACACAAAATATATTACACTACCGATTGTTACGATTTTCAGATTTAAAAATAATTGCACCTAATAGTAATTATCCACTTTTTATTGTAGCACCAAAATCAAAACGTAATCGTTTGTTGGATCAAATCAAACGGCCTACTTTTAGAAAGATTGAATTCGAAAAGAAGGTTAGATATTTATCTTATGAAGCGGTTAATGAAATAGATGATTTCTTTAAAGATGCGACAAGTGGATT
>CAXMPV010000326.1:0-1758 GCA_964195175.1 uncultured Thermodesulfobacteriota bacterium
AAACCTCCAGGCAATAATGTACCATTTTCGAGAATGAAGATAAGAAACATATTATTAATTCTGATACCGGTATTGCTATTCGCCTGCACAGCATTAAAACCTGTGGAAAAACTGGCTGACGATGAGCTGGCAGATCGGTATGATAAAATCGATCTTCAAATTTATATGGTGAAACATGCCGCTTCAAAAGATAATCCGGCAAAGTATCCCGGTGTGTCCGGCAGTGCGGGAAGCGGTGATATCAAAAAGATAAAAAAACTTGAAGAAAAACTGGGGGTCGTGAGGCAAGAGCTTATTAAAAGAGGGTATATGCCTTAACACTATTCCGCCAATGGTAGCCGAAGACTAAAACATTTAAATATTGTTACCGTTCCATTTCCACTCATTCCCTTGCGTACGGGTGCAGGGAGGGATTAAAGTCCTCGGTGCTTTTTGTCCGGGAAAGGAGCAGTTTCCCTTAACTTATTTAGAACTTGTAAAATGTTGTTTTGAAAGCCGGTAAGATATGAAATACAGAAGAATAGTTTTTGAATTATTTCTTGGTGTCTTTTTACTTATGTTTACTTCTACTCTTCTCTGGTCAGGTGAGCCGGGAGATCTCATTAAGAGGATCATTCTAAAGGATATCTCTTTGGAGGAAGGAGAAGGCTTGGATGAACGTAAGCAAGAACTCTGGAGAGAGATCTCTCAATTTTTTGATTTTGGAGAGATTGCGAAGAGGGTAATGGGTAAGTACTGGAAGGAACGTTCCTCTGAAGAAAAAGAAGAGTTTGTAGGATTATTTGTCAATAACGTTAAAAGCGCCTGCATGAGAAGAACAGGCCCTCGTTTTGGAGAAGAGATCATTTCTCTAAGTGAAAAACAGAATAAACGATATGCCAGAGTGCATATCGTTCTCTTAAAAAGAACAGTAGAAGAGGTGTCCGCGGATTTTCGGTTAATTAAAGAAGATGGAAAATGGCAGATTTATGATTTGATTTATCAAGGAGTAAGTCTGGTGCATAATTACCGCAGCCAAATTTATAGCTTTTTGGTTAAATCTTCATATGAGGAATTGGTTCAGGAGTTGAAGAAGAGGCAGAGCAAAGAATAAATCATTTCGATAAATATCACACTCCCGTAGTAATCTGAATATTACACTTTATAGCTTGTTTCTATGCTTCTGCCACACTGCACGTGGAAATGGCTGATTCCAGATTTCTTGATATCAACAACTGTTTTTTGTTACATCCTCGTAATCATCCTTGGTATTCAGATTTCTGATTGAGCTTTTAAAACTATCAGATAAATTCAGATTGTCCAGTTCTACTATCTTGACATTAACATGCGGAAAGAAACTGATTATTCGCAGGTTGTCCTCGTCAAGTGATCTCTTGATTGGATCTATACACTTTTTTGAATAGAATGCATGTAGTGGTTCCAGTCCTTTTTCACTCTTCGGAATTACGACATCGTATTCTTTTGTAAGATCCTTAAGATGGCTTATGAGCTCTGGCCCAATAAAAGGCATGTCGCAGGCAAGCATAAAAGTGTGCAAACTGCTGGAGTTAATAAGGCTGGTGTATATTCCACCTAATGGTCCTTTACCGGGATAGATATCCTTGAAAATTGGTAAATTCAAGTACTCGTACTCTAATGGTGTATTAACTGATATGGCAATTTCATCAAACATTTTTCTGAGTAACTCAATTTGCAGTTCAATGAACGTTTTTCCTTTGATCTTGAGGAACGCCTTGTTAGAACCCATTCTGCTGCTCT
>CAXMPV010000327.1:0-1753 GCA_964195175.1 uncultured Thermodesulfobacteriota bacterium
ACCTCGCATTCCTTCACAAGCCTTTTTGCCAGGGGTAGAGAATTAGGATCGTTAAAATCTATCCTCGGCATTATTACCTGGCCTATTTTTTGAGCCATATTTAGATTGCTGATATTCAACTTACTCATTGTGTTTTTTATATTTATGCGAGAATTTCAATAGGAATTATGGTTACAATCTTCCCAAAGCAATTTTACCCAAAGGAACTTTTCTTTGTGCTCCGGTAACCCGCGGAAGATTTGCCTTGTTTCCCGATATCAATTCGTTTGCCAGTACGGCAAATGCTACAGCTTCTTTAGCATTTGCCGAGATTCCATAATCATCGGAAGTCGTACATTTTAGTGAGGGTAATTTAGCCTTTATCCTCTCCATCAACAATGGGTTATTACACCCTCCACCGCTAAATATAACTTCACTTATATCCCAGTTCGGGAAAACAAAATTCTTATATGAAGATACTATTGTCTTTACAGTTAGCATCAAAAGCGTAGCCACTATATCTTCTAGAGAAAGCTCCTCACTCGCTACAAGGGAAAAAAGTTCTGCCGCTTTTTCATTCCCAAAGAGTTCTTCTCCAGTGGACTTTGGAGGGGGCTTGCCGTAGTAAGGATCAGATAAAAGTTTATCCAGGAGCTCTTTATTAACCTTCCCTGCTAAAGCCAATCGCCCGTCTCTATCGTATTTCTGCTTCCCTCCCGTAGCTATTTGGATAACCCCGTCCATAAGCATATTTCCGGGTCCGGTATCAAAAGCGATTACATCATCTAACTCCTCAGTCACTACAGTCGCGTTGGCAATACCACCAATGTTTTGAGCTATGGAAACCTTTCCCGGCTTTCTAAATAGAAGGTAATCCAAATAGGCAACCAGCGGTGCGGCTTCGCCGCTTGCTGCAATATCACGGGTCCTAAAATCGCCAACCGTAGTGATTCCTGTTTCCTCGGCAATTACATCAATTTCACCTATCTGAAGAGTAGAAGGCGTGCCGTCTTTATAAGAAGGGGGGTTATGAAATACCGTCTGACCGTGAGAGCCAATTAAATCAATGTCTGTAGGACTTAGTCCGGCTTGAGAAATCACTTCCAGCGCGGCTTTAGCAAACTCATTTCCTATAACGAAATTAAGTTCTGATATTGCTTTAAGGGAGCATACTTTAGATAAATTATCTAACCTACTGCGAATCTCCGCTTCATATTCAACGCAGATGAACTTCACCAACTCAATATCAGTATTTAATCCTTTTCCTTGTAACTTAACCAGAGCAGCGTCAATGCCGTCCTTAGACGTGCCCGACATTAAACCAATTACAAGCTTATCTTTCTTATCAATTAGAGACTGAAGATCCACTGTCATAATTTTAGTAGTAGTCTATACTACTTTTTAAGCGCCTCACGCAAAAATCCATTAGATTTCTCTAGCAATTCTTTTGAGTCTTTTAAGCCCAATCCTTTCTTCTCCATAACAATTGACGCTTTAACATCCCAGGCGGACTGCTCAAGCAATTCCTCAGCTTTTTCCTCGCTAACTTCAGCGATATGCATAACAATTCGTTTAGCCCTATCCCTCAGTTTGGCCGACTTTGGCTGGACATCAACCATAAGGTTCCCATATGTTTTGCCAAGCTGTACCATCGAAGCTGTGGTTATCATATTTAATACCATCTTTGTTACCGTACCCGCTTTCATCCTTGTAGAACCAACAACCACTTCAGGACCAACCAAGAGCTCAATAGTCACCTCAGCAATTGAGGAAT
>CAXMPV010000328.1:0-1745 GCA_964195175.1 uncultured Thermodesulfobacteriota bacterium
TTAAAGAGCATGAAGTTGCAAAGAGAGAACTTTCCAGTGCAAATCTGAGATTGGTAGTAAGCATTGCGAAAAAATACCGGAATCGTGGTCTAAGTTTTCTGGATCTCATACAGGAAGGAAATACTGGATTAATGAGAGCAGTTGATAAGTATGAATATAGAAGAGGTTTTAAATTCAGTACTTACGCTACATGGTGGATAAGACAGGCCATAACTCGCTCGATTGCAGATCAAGCGAGAACTATCCGAATACCGGTGCATATGATTGAGACAATGAGCAAAATAAGAAATGTCTCAAAGAAATTATTACAAGAGAACGGTAGAGAACCCAGTATTGAAGAGATGGCAAAGGAAATAGATATTTCTGTGTCTGAAGCAAGGAGGGTGTTAAAGATTTCAAGACATCAGATTTCTCTTGATAGGACAGTGGGAGAAAGCGCTGATAGTGCTTTTGGTGATTTTATAGAAGATGATAAAGCGGAATCCCCTGTTACTGCAGCCGCTCAGGAAATGCTTAAAGAAAAGATAGAAAGTGTACTGGAAACACTTACTTATCGTGAAAGGGAAATAATTAAGCTTCGCTATGGCATTGGAGATGGTTATACATATACGCTTGAAGAAGTTGGTAAAAGATTTATGGTGACTCGCGAAAGAGTAAGGCAAATTGAAGCAAAGGCTGTGATGAAATTGCAGCATCCTATCAGAAGTAGAAGGCTGGAAGGATTTTTAGATAGTGTAGAAGCCGGTAGGTAAATAAAAATATTTCTGTAATCAAAAAAACAAACAGAGCAATGTTCAGGTTCTCAGAGGTTCTTGTCCATGACGCAAATAGAGTTTATGTCGTTGGTGATGCCGTAAAGTATATTAATGAACATGCACACAAAAATGGCAAGTAGAGAATACAGAGGGTCAAAAGATAATGATGCAGAATAATAGATGTCTAAACTTTAATCACGGCCGTATTAATGCTCCTGTCCAATGTGTGGCAAGGTAGTAAATGGAGACATATCCATTAAAAACTGCAGTGAAGATGAGCATGCTAAAAGAAGAAAAGATAGAAATAAGTATTGTGTAGATTGCGGCAACCAACTCATCTAGGGGACACAACAGCACCATACTGTTTCCTTAGAATATTTACCATAAATTATCAAGATATAAGAGAGTCGTCCGACCTCTGAATGCGTGTAGACAAGAGTAATTTTTTACCAAGTCTGCGACAAGGCGATACTCGTTTTGAACGCAAACGTTATTTTCAAAAAATTGAGTATGATGCTGCTGGAACGATTGAAAAAAACATATCCAGATAATCCAAAAACCTTTAAAACGTAACATGCTGTAACGAGAAGGATGTATAATTATGATAAGTTTAAAGCAAGAAAAACTGACAGTGCTTCACGTGGCAACGCCTAACCAGCCGATCAGACCGAACCTTGGTTATGGTCCCATAGAAACGGTCATTTATAATATAGACAAAGGACTCGATGCTTCAGGTCACAGGTCGATCGTTGCCTGTTCAGGTGACTCAAGAGTTTTTGGGGAACATCACGTGACTATTGATAGGAGCACTGGTGATTATTGGAGCGACAACAACACTGAAAAGCATAAGACCATGAATATGCACTTTTCAAAGGCACTGAACAGGGCAAGGAGGGGGGACATTGACATTATACACGCTCATGATCCAAAGGCGGTTGAATTCATGTATGATAGTGTATTCAAAATGAATGTGCCGATTGTAATGACCCT
>CAXMPV010000329.1:0-1733 GCA_964195175.1 uncultured Thermodesulfobacteriota bacterium
TGGAGACGTTACGGCTTTCGGAAGATGAAATAATTGGCTATCGGGTGCATCACAATTCAGCCCGTGGTCCCGCTAAGGGAGGATTCAGGGAACACCCGGAGGTGTCACTCGATGAGGTCAGGGCGCTCGCTATCTGGATGACATGGAAATGCGCTATTGCCGGAATACCATACGGAGGTTCGAAAGGCGGTATCATCGCAAACCCGAGAAACCTGCTTGAACGAAAAGACGCATTAGTAATCAGAGAATATAGCCGTGATCTTAAGAGCAGAAATGCGATTGGGCCACACCTTGACATTCCCGCACCTGACGTCAATACAAACGCAACAAAGATGGCGTGGTTTGTGGATGAATATCTAAAGTCTTCAATCGAAAACAGAGATTTATCTGATTGGTTGACCGGCGATGCAGAGCTGACTAACAAAATTGTGAATGATTTCCAGCCACTTCACACACAACCTTCTTCTCCTATGGAGACTCCATATCTTGATAAATGTATGGAGGTACTGAAAAAATATCCTGAAGCAAAATGCCAGGCGCTTGCCGTCGTTACCGGCAAACCGGCCGATAAGGGAGGTTCGCTTGGCAGGGCCGAATCAACGGGTCGTGGCGTTTTTATCGCACTGAAAAAAGCAGCCGATCATAAAAGCATAAAACTCAAAGGTGCCACTGCCGCTATACAGGGGTTTGGTAATGTAGGCAGGCCGCCGGCAAAATTCCTCCATGATGAGGGCGTAAAGGTAGTCGCTATTACGGATGCCAGTGGAGGTATCTACAATCCAAGTGGCCTGGATATAGACGCAGTTCTGGAATATGTGGATACGGCCGGTGGAGGCTTTTTGAAAGGATACGAGGGTGGAAGAGAAATCACAAACGATGGCATTTTCGCACTGGATATTGACTTCCTCATCCTTGCTGCACTTGAGAATGCTATAGATAGAAATGCATATGGCGTAAAGGCAAAAGTTATTGTTGAAGGTGCAAACGGGCCTATCACCCCGGAAGGTGACAGGATTGTAACAGGAAAAGGCACATTTATAGCGCCAGATATCAGCACAAACCTGGGAGGTGTATTTGTTTCTTATCTTGAATGGGTACAAAATTTAAAGAACGAGCGATGGGATTTAGAAAAAATTAATAGATTGCTTGAAGACAATATCTGCATGATATTTGACGACATAATCAAGATCTCTCGGGAGCGAAAGATTGAAATGAGAACGGCTGCTTCCATTATGGCAATAGGACGTGTCGCCGTGGCTGAACTTTCCAAAGAGATTGCGAAAATGGTAATCTCATCTCATCCGCATTTATCAAAAGGGAGCACGTTATCAGATGACACACTTGAAGTTTTACGTAATTATCTTACATATCTGCGTGATGATTTGATGAAACGGACACCACTCGACTACTGGACACTTGTCGTGCTGATATCAAATATGGAAAATGTGATAAGTTCCAATAATATTCCTGATGAGAACATCACAGAAGTAGTAAAAGATATCTACACAGAAGCCACCCTCCTCTTCTCCTCATTTGTAAAAGCCAAACCGGATAACGATGACCTCTTGATGGCAGTGGCTGCTTTGCCGGAAGAGGCGAAAAAGCTAATATAATTAGTTGGCAAACGCACATACTTTCATGATTTAAATGTCAGGCAAAGTTTTTTTATATAGACGATGTATATAGATTAGGTTTGACGTTGTATTCATATGGCAGTATTAAAAAACATTAAC
>CAXMPV010000330.1:0-1704 GCA_964195175.1 uncultured Thermodesulfobacteriota bacterium
TAAAGCCTTACTTCTTTCTGCTTATTTCTGCTTATTCTCGTTTATGCCTCTTATCTGGCTCATAACCCGGAGGTCGTCCGCCAATAAGCCAGGCGGATCCCCGCTACCAATAAAAAAGGCTTTAGGAATATCCTAAAGCCTTTTTTATTTGCATATTCTTAACATGATCCGAAGATTC
This sequence comes from uncultured Thermodesulfobacteriota bacterium, assembly GCA_964195175.1. Lineage (GTDB taxonomy): Bacteria > Planctomycetota > Brocadiia > Brocadiales > Scalinduaceae > Scalindua. The sequence goes on from CAXMPV010000330.1 coordinate 179, forward strand.
ATCTTATTCGTCCATTTCAATATCATTTCCGGTTTCCAGCCATCCCTTAATGCCGAAGGGGTATTCCAGAACATTTTTATAGCCCAGCTTCTTAAGATGAATATAAAGCTTATTGCTTGCACCGCATTGTAAACTAGAGCAATAAGTAACTACCAAGGCATCTTTGGATTTAATTATTCCAACAACTTCTTCTTTTGTAGATCCATCATTTAGGCTCTGAGCTCCGGGAATCCTGGATTTATCATCCCACTTTCCTGATCTGGCATCTAAAAGTATCATGGGGATACTACTTTCTATCATGTTCTCAAGTACGGTAGTATTAATGTAAGGACCATTCTTAAATTTCCTGCAATGTTCTTTTTTACTACTCTTGCTGCAATCTGATTTCTTGCCAGGTAGTGGGCATTTACCCTTTTCACTGGACAGACATTTTTGGCATTTTTCGGCGCCTTCCGCTTTCAGCTCGCAGTAAGAACATTTCGGTTTATTTTGATCTTGTGAAAAAGCCTGTGGCATTGCAAAAACCAAAAATGCCAGAATCAGAACCAATTGTGAAATCTTTACCATTTGAATCTCCTTTTATTAAAAAATTGCCGATTGATAAAACATTATTAGAACAAACCAACGACAGGCTTCTAGCTCAAATCTAATCGAAGTACGCATTAATTCAAAGATGTATCTATATCTCTGCTTATTAGACACAAATCTTGTAGAGAAAATTCCCTGCTATCTTAAATAATATATTTTTTTAGCTTAAAGCAATGATTCCAGTGACAAAACAGTATCAACCCCCTGTGCGAACAGGACGGACATAATTGCCGCGACTGTGGACGCCGTACGAATCCACGCCACCATAGTCGAAGGTAACGGCCCACACCGCCCCGGCACTATATTTATCTGCTGTCCATATCCATCTCTGTTTATCACTAAAGAGAGGGTCTATATATAAGTCATTATTCTTCTTGCTAGATTCCAGTAGAGACACCGCTTCTTCTAAAGTAGGCAGCCTCCAGTCATTATAACCGGCATATCCTTGCTCGTTGAGCTTCTTAATCCATTGCTCCACTTTATTCCACCGTGAACTATATTCAAGACCAAAGAACTTCTCAGATAGCCATGACATATGTTCCTCAGAACCAGACTGGTGCCACATCAAGCCCGTAGAGTAGTCAATGACCACTTTGCCACCTTTAATAGTCATCAGCTCATAATCATGAACGATTGTACTGTGACCACAGAATCCCCATACCTCCTCTTTAGTTATAGAGATATTTGGTATCGACTGTACCTGATAAACAGACAGCTTTCCATGAGATGAACGCAGCTGCGGAACACATCCGCTGAAAACAGACAAAACGGCCAGGATAAGAACTAGATTCACTTTGTCTATTACTTTCACGATACCGCCCTTTCACTAAAAGCATATTTAGTCATTTGATGGAATATACCTGTGTAAAATGATAGCCCTGTAGATCATGTAAAGACAGCGGCATGCCAGAAAAACTATTGATTAAAATCAATATAAA
>CAXMPV010000331.1:0-1703 GCA_964195175.1 uncultured Thermodesulfobacteriota bacterium
TAATAATTATTTTAGTCATATCGGTTTGGAGCCCTAAATTTTTCTACACCTGGCAGTAAATTTGCCAGATTATGAAACACGTTTTTTCGAGGCTATTATAGCCGCCAGCGTATCAACAAACTCTCCAAATTCTCCCTCTGTTATTGTAAGCGGAGGGTCGATTCGAAATAATGAACCCCTATTACAGACTATGTAACCTTCGTCTATTAACTTGTCATATATTTCATCGGCAATTTGCTCGTTTACCAGATCTACAGCAAACATCAGTCCTTTGCCCCTAACCTCAAGCACTATTTCGTTATCTACGAGAGCATTAAGTCGAGAAATAAATCTTTCACCTTTTTGTTCTGCCTCGACAATCAGGTGATTGACTTCAATTACTTTTATAACTTCAAGGGCAATGGCTGCACCAAGGGGGTCATTCTGATGCGACTGCGAATACTTGAAAGATCTCTCCTCCAGGTCTTTCACTATTAATGGACTTAGTGCCGCTACGCTAACGGGATACCCATTGCCGATTCCTTTACCAATGGCAACCATATCGGGTTCTAAACCAAAATGCTGATAGCCAAACCATTTTCCGGTGCGCCCAATTCCGGTTGTCACATCATTAGCAATTATTTTTCCATTGTTTCCCCGCACTATATTCACAATATTTTGAATAAGTGCTCTGGGTGGAAACCTGACATACCCGGAAGCACTTCCGGGCTCAAATACAAACTCGGAAATATCATCGGGAATATTTTTAAGAGCCTCACAATTCGCATCACAATCATTCTGCTTCGTGCATATTTTACAATTTTCCCAGTTAAAACTGTGCCATCCATGGCTCCTGTCGATGACCGAACTATACGATCCGAGATAAGCATCGTGGAGCGCCAGGGTTTTCTGTTTTCCCGTAAGGCATTTTGCAATCTGCCTGAGTATTTCAATAGCTTCGCTTCCAGAGCTAAGAAACACACATTTTCCGCCCTCGAGGTTTGTAATAGATAAGACAGATTTTGCGGCTTCATCGAGGATTTCATTCGAATAACAGAATCCGGTGTGCATGATGGAATCAATCTGTTGCCTGATAATCTGGTTGACTCTGCTATCTTTATGGCCCAATGCAGTGCACCATACCCCGGACTCCAGATCCATGTATCGCTTTCCATTTTCGTCACAGAGATACACGCCCTGGGCGTCTACAATATTTGGAATCTTGAGTTCATGTCCGCTGCAGTTATATACGCTTTCCATTTTATCCTTTTGCTATTTCTCGGTAGGTCCGTTAACAGATACTACATAACACCTGGCCTTCAGAAACTTATTTAATAGCCCGATTATTTCTCACCCTGCTCAATCTTTTCTATGTAATTTATGATGTCTTCTACAATGTTTTGCAAATGCTTTGACTCTTTCTCTTTTTCAAGCTTTGGTACTAATATCTCTTTTGCAATTCGCAAAGAATCCAGAGCATTTTTCTTATCTCCCAGGTGATATCTGGACTTGCCCTCAATGGTATGGCACAACCACACGAAGTGTTCCTCCAGATTCAATTTCTTTGCTTTGAGTGCCTTGTCCAGTGCCTCCTGATAAAGGCCTATCTCTAATAACTTGTGGCCCTTCCCCAATAACATCGACGCTCTTATGGAATGAAATAATTTCATCATTTTTTAAACACCCGTATGAACTCAGCCTGCAATCGCAGTCCATATATTACC
>CAXMPV010000332.1:0-1684 GCA_964195175.1 uncultured Thermodesulfobacteriota bacterium
GCGGAACAGAAGATAAGCGAAACGCTAAACAGGCTGGCCGCTGAAGACAGTACATTTAGGGTTTCAAGAGACGTTCAGACTCATGAATTAGTTGTTACGGGTATGAGTAATCTGCATCTGGATGTAATTCTGAGTAGATTGAAGAGTCGTTATGAAATTGAGGTAGAGTCACGACAACCAAAGATTCCACATCAAGAAACGATTACAACGAAAGCAAGTGCGCAATATAAACATAAAAAGCAGACTGGAGGTAAGGGGCAGTATGGAGAGGTTTACTTGCGCATAGAACCACTGGAGAGGGGTAGCGGTTTTGAATTTACAACTAAAATTGTTGGAGGAGCAATTCCTTCTCAGTATATTCCAGCTGTGGAAAAGGGCTTAAAAGAGACAATGGCAAAGGGTATTCTAAGTAATAACCCGATAGTAGACGTGAAAGTCGAGCTATACGACGGTACTTTTCACAATGTTGATTCTTCTGAAGCTGCGTTTAAGATAGCGGCATCAAAGGCATTTCATCTGGCATTTAAAGATGCTAAGCCTGTTTTACTGGAACCTGTGGTTAACATAGAGGTAACCATTCCTTCAGAGTTTATGGGTGAGATAACAGGTAACCTTTCTTCCAGGAGAGGCCGGGTACAGGGTATGGATTCTTTTGGAGACCTCCAGGTTGTCCAGGCAAGTATTCCCATGGATGAGGTAAAAAACTACGAAACGGAACTGAAATCGATGACAGGTGGCAGAGGCTCATATACTATGGCGCTTTCACATTATGAAATAGTTCCATCACACCTTGTTCCGGCGATCATTGCGCAAACAAATAAGGATGCTGAAAAGACGGATAAATAGAGAAAAAGCTTTTTTGGTAATTTGTTTTTCCGCTGCAGTTTTCAATCGTACATTTCTTCAGAATAAACAAAACAAGTTTTATTAAGTTCGCGCATAGCCTTTTTAGCGTTTGTGGTCTGACTGGTGACATAATGTCCGCTGATATATTAAATTGCAACATGTATTGACAGGATGTCAAGAGGAGACTATAAAGAGACGGTGAACAGCTTGCTGCATTAAAAGTTCAGGTCTTTAAGTGTAAGTAGTTTAAGCTCTTATGTAACCATGTCTACTCCGTGTATCTTTTTGTCTGTGGCACTTCTTTTGCACAATCCATAGAGTATACTACCAAACAATTATGATTGGCGGAATAAATTTGTAATGTAAGTAGTTTATTTATGAAAATTAAGCAAAATTAGGGTCTATATAAAGGATAGTATCAATTTGCAAATTAAAATATAAATGCTAATTTATCCTCAGAAAATTGTTTTATAGTAGTTCTTATAAAATATTGTTGCTGATTATGTGCTTTACGGGTTAGTGGTTTATCATGGATCAAAGGGTATCCCGGGTAGACAACGCGGCTAGCTTGCAGATAGGAACACGGCTTGCCCGGAGAAGTTAGTTGAGCATGAAATCTATGTATTTGAATATTACCCTTTTGAAGCTTTTGTACTATGCCCATGAAGGGGGGGCAGGAATGTACAAAGCTCTAGTGGAAAGGCGAGATTTTTATCAAATTCAATTTCATGGAGGTTAAAGTTATGCGAGGATTTTTAATTGCGTTTATGTTAGTCGTTGCTTTTATGGTAGGTAGTACTCAGTTGGTAGCCAAAGAGCACCCGGCCAAAGAGCACCC
>CAXMPV010000333.1:0-1683 GCA_964195175.1 uncultured Thermodesulfobacteriota bacterium
ATGGTTTGTATATATTATCCATCTTTATTCCTTATTTCCCGGCTTCTGTTTCAATTATTTCAAGCATTTCAGATATGTTCATGTCTGCAGGGCAAACTCGTGAGCATCTTCCGCATCCAACACAGAGAGTGCTGTCAAATTTTTCTACATAATATTTGAATTTATGCATAATCCTCTGTCTCCATCGCATTCCTTGTGTGGACCTTGGATTGTGTCCGGATGTATGCATGGTAAACATCTTGAACTGGCATCCGTCCCAGTTCTTGACCCTGTCGCCTTTGGTCATCGTACATTCATCGGCAATATCAAAACAGTGACACGTTGGGCAGACAAATGTACATGCTCCACAGCCAATACATTTGTTTGAAAATTCATCCCATACATCATGTTCAAAATTTTCATCAAGCCATGGTTTGATCTTTTCAATGTCAAATTTCTTTTCGACTGTTGCAACCTGCCTGTCCGGCGTGCCTGAAGGTGGTTCTGAAAAAACGGATTCCATCTCCTTTACAAGGCTCTCGCCTTTTTCGGTTACGGTCTCAACTAAATACTCATCATTAGAGATTTTGGTAAGCAGTACATCACTGCCTTGCTTTGCATCCGGGGCTAGCCCTACAGATGTGCAGAAACAGTAACTATCGTATTTGTCACACGAAATAGTTACTATGGTAACGGCTTCCCTTCTTTCAACCCAGAATTTGTCAACGCTGTCCCAGTTAAAGACCTTATCCATAACAGGCAGACTGAATGCGTCACAGGGTCTTGATCCAAAGATTACAGACTTGACTGCAAACCCTTCAGGCTCTTCCATCTCAACTTTGTTCTTGTCAATTGTATAAGAGAGGATCTTTTCCGTCTTTGGAAGAAAGTATTCTTTTATGGAATTGTTGGTAATAACATGGTCAAGGGAGATTTCATTTGCATCCTGGATCTCGTCCAGCGTTACAAGCCTATTATCCTTTTTGGGAGCAATAGTCTTGTAGCCTTGTTTTTTTAAACCAGCTATTAGAGAATCAAATTTATTTTTATTTAAGAGTTTTTCCACAATCTATATTGAAAATTTATGATTAAATTTTTAGAGTAATTGTTTTATTTGAAGAAATCCTGATCGTCATCTTCTTTGTAAGTAGACATTGCGAGTTCGTCGTCTATATTATAGCCCGGTCTGTAATTGAAACTCTTTTCTGCTTCCTTGGCGAGTTTCTTGTTCAGGAGATTGAGAGGGATGTCTACAGGGCATACTCTCTGACACTCCTCACAATTAATACATCTGCCGGCCAGATGATACGCCCTTGTAACGTTCCATGAGAGATTGCCTCGTGCGTGCGCGCTTGGGTCTATCCACTGAGGCTGGTTTTTTTCAACTATGCATCTGTCACAGAAGCATAGAGGACAAATATTGCTACAGGCATAGCACTTGATGCATTTTGCAAACTGCTTCTGCCAGAATTCCCATTTTTCCTTTTCACCCAATTTTTCATATTCATCCAGTTCAGCGTATCTCTCTTCGAACGGGATCTCCTTGTTTTCTATCTTCTCGCCAACCAGATCATCGTATATAAGCGGAGTGTGTACATCACACGCCTTACATTTTGTCGCAAGAGGGTCTCCTACACCATCACATGTGACACCTATGATATATACGTCTTCACGTTTTATCTGGCACTCTTTTAAGAGAACGAT
>CAXMPV010000334.1:0-1675 GCA_964195175.1 uncultured Thermodesulfobacteriota bacterium
CATCTTCTGTCATCCTGCCCCCAAGACCCGGTGTTTCAGTATGGTCCAGTACTTCTATACCTTTTATGGTTTCCAGGTCTGGGCCGACACAGATAAAGAGTGAAATATCTGCGGCCTTGTTAAAACCATAACCAAGCTTTGTAGTAATAAATCCTATACCTTTCAGGCTTCCGTCCTTGTAGTACAAGAACAGTTCTTTTCCTTTTTTATACATCTTCAGCGGATCAGCTGATTGTCTTGGAGTATGAATATCTGACGTATTCTTTCTGGTAATGTTATTATTGAAAACTGTTCGTACGTCCTCTTTATCAATCTTCATATGTCTAAAACCAAGGAATTGTTTCTCTTCCGTGCGATACGGAATATCAAATATTTCAAGGACAGATCTTTTAAGCTTAATTTCATGGTATTCGTCAATCCTTGCTGAAGTTGCAAAATAAAGGGTCAACAATATGGTGCATGGTATAGCCGTAATAAGAGTGATCGAAAAGACTCTTATGAGTATTATTTTAAACTCCCTCATTTTTTATCTGTATTTTATCTTCAGAATAATGGATTGTATCGGAATCCCTATAAGGTTCATGAGTAGGATTGCATACATTATGCCTTCAGGTATTGGTGTAAAGCTCCTGATTACTACAGTAAGAAGACCGCAACCTACACCAAAGATCCACTTGCCTGTTTGACTGTATGTAGTTGTGATTGGGTCTGTTGCCATGAAAAAAGCGGCAAAGATAAGGCCTCCGCTCAGAAGCTGAAAAATAGGAGGAGCCACGGTATTTCCGACTATTAAAGATAGAACTGCGGAAAAGATAAATACACTTCCTAAATAGGCAACAGGGATTCTCCAGTTTGCAATCCTTTTAAAGCATAACCATATTCCCATTATGATGATGGTAATCCTGCATGTTTCTCCCAGGGAGCCGGTATTCGAACCGAACATAAGAGAGAAATAAGACGCGGTCTCACCAATTTCTTTATAAACCATTAGAGGTGTTGCGTGCGTTATCGCATCTACTCCGTGAATTAAAGATTGTACGGTTGGTATGCCGGTGAACGGTTCCTGCCATCCGGTGACTACTATGGCAGGGAAACATATTGTCAACAACAGGCGGCCAAGCAGGGCGGGGTTAACAAGGTTATGGCCAACCCCACCGAGAATATTCCTGAACAGTATACTTATTGCGGCTCCTACTCCAATTAGCCAGAGAGGCGCCTGTGGTGGTAACAACGCGGGGATAAAGAGGCAAGTTACAAACCCTCCCTCATTTATTCGCTCTTCTTTGGCCAGTACTACCCATATTACGTCTACTATAAATACACCGACCACATAGGATACAATAAGCTTGGGGACAACACATAAAAATCCATAAAAATATATTGCGGGTACAACCCATCCGAAAAACAGTGCCACAAGAACCCCGCCCATGTACTGTTTAACATCCATATTGCTTCGAATGTAGGGTGGGGTCTTGGCTGTATCTTTTGTACTTCTAATTAAACCGTCACACGCTTCAAACAGCGCACCGAATAGGAAATTAACCTTTGGGCGTGATTGAACAAAATTCTCTGCCTTGTTCAGGTTTTTATTTATAACGGTTTCAATGGTTTTAAATATTTTCATTTTTTTCTTTACCTGCTGACTTACATTCTCTAATTACCTGAAGCAGTTCCA
>CAXMPV010000335.1:0-1646 GCA_964195175.1 uncultured Thermodesulfobacteriota bacterium
AAATTGTGAGGATCTTGATTTTGTGTACCGTCTTAAAAAACAGGGAAAAATTATCATACTTGATGAGAGGGTTTCTTCTTCCATAAGAAGGTGGGAAAATCATGGCATTTTGCGAACATCTCTCAGAAATCAATTCTTACTCGCCTCTTATGTATTAGGCCGAAGATATTAATTCATACTTCCCCTCTTTTCATCACTTTAATTCTGCATTCTTCTTGCCTCGCGACACCGTTTGGATGGATACCGGTTCAGCGGTAACAATTACTATCTTTTTTTAGCAGGAATTTTTCTTGTAAAGAAGTTGTCGGTAAAGATAGAGGAAACAGAATAGCATATTAATAGATGTATATAGGGCTTTGAAAAAGGATTCATTGTTTGTCGAAATCCCTTTTCTTGTGTTAATTTTTATACTTTCAGACGGGAGGTTTAAATGCAGAACCATTTTATTAAATTACTAATTGTGTTATCAGTAGTAGTATTCATAGCAAGTTGTACAACAACAGGCAACAAAAAGCCAGGTGGACAACAAATGACCAGCGAGAAGACGATGCGTCCACCATTTGGTAATCCAGAAGATATTGATTATGCCAGACAGCTTTGGGCAAAGATCGAAGCAAAAGGCTTGAATTCAACACCCGCGAATCTTTATGTTGGCGGCCCTCCACATGGTCCGGTACGTGAGGTTTTAGAAGCGGTCATTGATGGTAAGAGAGTTATTGTTAAACGAAACTTTGGCGGTGAAGGTGTTAGTGTAGAAGCAGTAAGTCAGAATCGGGCAGCATTTCTTAAAGCAGTTACGGTAATGGCCAAACGTGAGGATGGCTATGATCCGGAAAACGGTAATTGGTTCTGGGTCAAGTATAAGCCTAATGGAAATCTACATACCAATGCAAAAGGAATGAAGCTGGCAGGCAGAGTCGCTAAAGGCATGGATAAGGGCTGTATCTTCTGCCATCACTCAGCTTCCGGCAATGACCTTGTATTTGCGCATAATAAAGAGGCCAACGCAAGTGTCGTTCATGTTAAATAAACAGGGACAATGTCCCTTGGATTGTTACATTAGTAGAATCGGAGGGGTGCCTACTTCTTTATGTATGGTGTCCTTCGTTTTTTTTAAGTTTGAAATACCTCTTCATTTTTGTAAAGCTGTTGGCAAGCTTAAAGCCGATATAAGGGCTTGTATGGGTTGCAGACTTTATAGGATGTCCGCTTTTTCAAAACATAATACATATCAACACTTGTAAAATCGATATTTCCCTATATTCCCGGGTTTTTTTGTTTTTACGGGAATATCCCTTGTTTATAATTTGTCTTAAATGTAGGAAAGCAGTTTTCTTATTTGGAAGAATAAAACATGACTCAAAAAGAACATCTTCTGGCACACATTGATGCCTTATACAGATCTGCATTGTATCTTGCTAAAAATGAGAATAATGCGGATGATCTGGTTCAGGAAACATATTTGAAGGCATTTAAGTTCATTCAGGAAGATAAAGAGATTAGGAATGTAAAGGCGTGGTTATTCAGGATATTAATGAATACTTTCATCAATAAATACCGGAAAGACAAACGTGAGCCATCTCTGGTTGATTTTGATAGTGTCGAAGCATTTCATGAATCGTTACAGGAAGAGGTCATGGCACCGT
>CAXMPV010000336.1:0-1641 GCA_964195175.1 uncultured Thermodesulfobacteriota bacterium
GGGGGGGGGGGGGGGGGGGGGGGGGGGGGGGGGGGGGGGGGGGGGGGGGGGGGGGGGGGGGGGGGGGGGGGGGGGGGATGCAGAAGAACTTCTGACGGTTTCCCTGATAAAGCCTTTTGCATTACCACTTCCTCTGCCAGCAAATCAACTGACTTTGGTGCCTCAATCTCAAGAGCTTCTCTCATTTTGACCGCTTCAGATAATTGTGAATCTGCAAATGCAGGCATAGAGAAATATTCAGGCTCCTTATACACAAGATTTAGTGAAGGTTCATCAAGCATATCTGCATGTACTACATTCTTATCTTCCGTATCGCCCACATCTGTACTTTCCTTTGCAGGAGGATCATCAATTACTTTAAATTTATATTCTAGTTTTGTCACTGCTCCCTGTTCTTCTTTCGAAGTATCAATGTCATTAGATTCAATATCAGGAAATGATTCAGTAAGATCCTGCATTGCAACCGTTACAGAGGATAGTGCACTATCAAAATCAGGCATGGAAAAATATTCTGGTTCTTTATTCATAAAATTAAGTGACACTTCATCAAGCACATCTGCATTTGATACTTTTTCAGGTTCCACATCTCCCGCACTGGAGATCTCACCTGTTTGTGCATCCTCAACTACTTTAAATTTATATTCTGATTTTGTGAGGCCCCCTGTCTTTACTCTTCCGGAATTATTGCCCTGCTTAAACTCCTTTAATCCTGAATAGAGTGTTATAACTATCTCCTCTCCATGCCAGTCTAGCCTTATCCGATCTTTTTCAATACTTGTGACCTTATACCCCTCTAATTCATCTCCCACTTCAACATAAAGTGTTTTGTTTTTGCTAACCCCCTTTAACGGGTTATTAATCAGCGCTTTTTTCAGGTTGCCGGCTATCACAACTCCATGCAAGATGATTTTTTTCGGTTTCCCAGCCAGTGCTTTTTTCTTAGCCAAAGCTCTATTTGCAAGATCGCCTCTTGCCCTTTTCTTATTTTTCAAATCTGATGATTTTGGTATTACAGCCTTTACTACCCATTCTGTCCGTTTATGAGAAAACACATTTCTTTCATTAATCACGTTAAAGCCTGCATTTTCGATCACTATCTCTTTCTTTGAATCTGCATCTACCGATTCAGTATCTGATGATTCAGTATCGAGATCAGTTTCTAACTCCTGGGCATCTATCGTTCTAGACAACTCGGAAACGTCAGTTATCGGCATCAAGCAATATATTAACGCACTTGATATTGTCAGTATTATAACAACACCAAAGAGAGCTAAATTTGCCACATGCAATACACACCTGGTACCGTGTTCGGTTGTCACAGAAACATCCGTTTCCGATTTATGACGTTGAAATATCTTTTTTATGTTAAGTATTTTCTGTATCATATTATTACTCAATCCAGAGCAAACCCCGGTTCTTGCCATTCCGACATACAGACACCACCATGTTCCCCTGCGCCAGCAAGCATGATACCGTCCCTATAATGTCCAACTGCCGATTGAATACTTACCTTCTTCCCCAATGCCTTTGTCTCGATCTTTGCTATTGCAGACAGCTTAATTGTAGCAGACACTCCCTTCGTAGTAGTAAAGCCGGTACTTTTTATCTTAAGATCATCGACAAAAACGAGTGATTCACTAT
>CAXMPV010000337.1:0-1584 GCA_964195175.1 uncultured Thermodesulfobacteriota bacterium
CAGTAACGATGTCCCTGGCCTTATCCACCAGCCTCAGGTCTTTATCTATCGCCAGAACCTGTGCTCCCTTGGCAGCAAGAACTTCAGCAACCTTAAAGCCAAACCTTCCTAAACCGATTACGGCAAACTGCCTCATCTTGATATCCTTAAATTGTCAGCCTACAATTACTCTCTCTTCCGGAAAACGAATTTTCCTTCCGGTAATCTCTTTACCAAGCACTAATGCAAGGGTCAATGGACCTACTCTTCCAACAAATATCAACACACATACTACGACCTTTCCGATAACCGATAAATCGGCACTTAATCCGGTACTGAGACCAACAGTTCCAAATGCTGAAAACGCCTCAAAGATAACGGCATAAAATGGCGCATCCTCTGTATATAGTAAAATCAAGCAAAACAGTAATATTGTTAACAAAGAAAGCGTCGCAATAGAAATCGCTTTTTGTACTGTTCGCCTGTTAATTGTACGATCAAAAATTTCTATGTCTTCCCTGCCGCGAAACATGTTGTAGACTACTGCTATAATAAGAAAAAAAGTGCCAACTTTAATCCCCCCCGCAGCAGAACCGGATGCACCACCTATAAACATAAAAAAAATAAAGAATAAAAAAGTAGGTGTTGCGAGGCTACCGATATCAACCATCGTAAATCCCGCAGTCCTGGTTGTTATCGATTGAAAAAAAGAGACAGATACCTTGTCCCTGATTGAAAACAGGTCTAATGTATTATTATACTCAAATATGAAGTAAAGAACTGCTCCCACTATAATTAAAATCACCGTCATCGTCAACACTATCTTCGTATGCAAATTCACCCTCCTCTGTATATCTTTTTTAGAAAAGAATGAAAAATAGCCATAAAGATTAGACAATACTATAAATCCCAGACCGCCCGATACAACCAGAATCCCAATAGTAACGTTAACTACTAAATCACTGCTGTAACCAATCAGACTATTACTAAAAAGCGAAAACCCTGCATTACAAAATGCACTGATAGAATGGAAGACAGAAAAAAATATATAATCATCAAAAGGTTCATGAGACCAATGAACCGCCAATACAGCTGCTCCAATAGATTCAATGAGAAATGCTGATATTATTATAAAAAGGATGGTTTTCTTTATCTCTCCATTTCCTGTATTAAGCACACCCTTCATGGTGACCTGTTGAGAAATAAGTAGTTTTTTGCCAATTGCAATACTGAAAAAGGCATACGAAGTCATGATACCTAATCCGCCAAGCTGCATGAGGGTCATGATAACGACATGACCAAATCGCGAAAAATAGATAGCCGTATCCTGGACAACAAGTCCGGTGACACAAAGCGCAGAAGTAGAAGTAAATAAGGCATCTACCAATGACGTTCCTTTACCATCGATAGTTGACACAGGAAGCATAAGCAGGAGAGTGCCAATCATAATAAAAACAGAAAAAGTCACACTGATAGTTACTCCCGGTTTTGAGCTGAAACCTTTAAACACTTTCCCAACCATTACGACATGCCTCCTCAATTGTTCAAATCATCAAGACTGCTTCACTAAAAATCTGGTTTGAAAACTATTGCGGCAGAAAATAT
>CAXMPV010000338.1:0-1567 GCA_964195175.1 uncultured Thermodesulfobacteriota bacterium
GCTCTTCCGATCTAAAAAGCCTACTATCGCAGGTCATGTCATACCTAAGGCAGACTCACTGCGGCGAGCCAGTGAAAGGCCGCCTGTCGCCTGAGGACGGCCCTGTGGGTAGCTTCAAGATCCGCCCCTGGCGGTATCCGCTTGGTCGGAGAATCCAGAATATAGTATGTTTGCAATTATGTCTGAATTAAATAATTTGACTTTAAAGTCATTTATTTATATCATGTAGTTGAAATTGAGTCTCATTCCAGATTATTAATGATTTACGCTGTATCTTATTAGAAGATTAATACTTATAGAGGCCGTATAAATGCATGAGGTAAAAACCAAAGAATCTGATTCTAAAGCACTGGATTATCGAATTGCGTTGGTTGGTAATCCAAATGTCGGCAAAAGCGTATTGTTTGGTTTGTTTACCGGAAAATACGTTACTGTATCAAATTATCCGGGAACGACGGTAGAAGTTACCAGGGGTATGTATGCAGGCTCTAACGATACCATTGAAGTGGTAGATACACCGGGGGCCAACAGTCTGATTTCGCATTCAGAGGACGAGAGAGTTGCACGTGACATTCTTCTCAGAGATGAAGAAAAGAGGGTTCTACAGATAATTGATTCCAAAAATATTCATAGGGGATTATTAATCACAACTCAGCTTGCCGAAATGGGACTTCCTATTGCAATAGGCTTAAATATGTGGGACGAAACACTGGACAGGGGGATGTCTATAAATACTGATAAGCTACAGGAATTACTGGGAGTGACATTAACGAAAACAATAGCTACTCAAAAGTATGGAATAGGAGCTCTGCGAAGCTCAATAAACACGGTAAAGGTTCCAAAGCTTACTATAGACTATGGCACGGCCATAGAAGAAGGTATAAAGGGGATTGAGGCTTTACTGCCTGATAATTCCACCGTGAGGAAAAGGGCTCTTGCCATAATGTTGTTGTCTTATGATGAGGATTTAGAGGAGACGTTAGAAATTGATGCACAGACTCTTGGGCAGATCCACCAGGTCAGGGATGGAGTGCAGAAAGAATATGGGCATCCATTAAGTTATGTGATTGCCAAAAAACGCAGCGATTATGTTGGTGATTTATTGAAAGGGATAGTAAGTTATAGAGAGCATGAGGAAAAGGCAGGTGCGTTATTACGCAATCTGTTTTTTTTCTTTTTTATGCCTCTGTTCACTTTCTTTGTTGGATACAAGGTAATAGACTTGCTGGTGTTTATGTTTGCCGGTCTACTGGATACAAGCGGACAAGCTGCATGGATATTAAGATGGGCAGGTGGTGGAGTATCTGTTGGGTTTTATTCATTGTACCTGTTTTCGAGAGAGTACCGGTCGAACCGGAAGATAACCAACATTCTGGGAACGTTAACTATGCATCCTGCCCTGGCCTGGCCAATGTTACTTGTGGTGTTATGGTGCATTTATAAAATTGTGGGGCAGTTTGGTGCGGGTGACTGTGTTGATTTTGTAGAGAGCAAGATTTTTGGTTCGTCTCTGGAAAGATCAGGCGGTTTTGATTTTAAGGCATTCATACCTTTTACGAATATTGAA
>CAXMPV010000339.1:0-1562 GCA_964195175.1 uncultured Thermodesulfobacteriota bacterium
TGGACTGACCGCCGTATATGGGAATTATAGTTAATTTTTTCTTTCCCTTTAGTGAATGGATTTCCTCAGCTACCTGTATAGCCAGCTCTCTAGTAGGTGTTAGCACCAGGGCCTGTACAGCACGGGCATGTTCATCTAAAAGTTCAACAAAAGGAAGTCCGAAAGCAGCTGTTTTCCCCGTACCGGTTTGGGCCTGAGCTACTATATCTTTATCACCATTTAGTATTGCAGGAATTGTGACTTCCTGAACAGGGGAGGGAACTTCAAAACCCTTTTTCCGAAGGACTTTTAGCGTCCCTTCGGATAAACCTAATTCTTCAAAAGATAGCATGTATTATATTACTCCCACCATACACCGCCATTATGGAGCATATGATTCTATTAGAATTTTCAATTTACCGGAATTGTCATTAGTTATTAGTAAAGGTTTCTTCGGCAACGACAGTAAGTTGTTTAATTTAGGAAATGCCTTCCTCATTAACGATCTATCTGCAAACAGTCTACAATAATGTACTTCAGATATATATACAGCTAATTTCCTGATTACAACATTATACCAGATAAGCAAATAAGCAAGAATATTGTTGCAAAATACTGAGATGAAAAACACGAATATAGTATTTGACAGATATAACTTTGCAATATACAATTGAGAAACTTTCTCAATTAGGGCAACGCCCTATTATTAGAACAAAGGTGATGGGTAAATTGCTTTCAGTAGAAATTTCAAAGGAAATTAAGAGTATATTTCACGATAGGGGATTCAAGTGTACCCCCCAAAGACTAGCGGTATTAAAAGTCCTTCAGGATACACGTGCATACCTATCAATAAATACGATCCATGCGAAAGTAAAGGGATTTCTTCCCGATACCGGGCTTGCAACGGTTTACAGGTCGCTTGAAACTCTAGTTGACCTTAATTTAGTTGTAAAGGTACATCTGGAAGACGGCTGTCATAGCTATGCAATAGCACCTGAAGGACATCGCCACCCCATAGTTTGCACAGACTGCAATAGAGTCATCGAATATACAGATTGCCCAATGGAAGATCTATCAAAAAAACTTTCTAAAGACACTGGGATATTAATTCAGAATCATTTCCTACAATTATTTGGGAAATGTAAGGAATGCCAGACGTGAACATAAAAGGGGTGCAATAAGAGATGTCCCATTTACATATACCAGACGGTGTGCTGCCGGGCTGGCTTGTTATGGCCGGTTGGATAGTAACAGCTTTAATCCTAGCATTTTCAATCTATAGAATTAAGAATACTGAGCTCAAGAGGAAAATCCCACTAATCGGCATTATTTCAGCGCTCATGATAGTGTGCATGACAATCCCGATCATTCCGATTGCATATCATATCAACCTCAGCGTAGTAGCCGGAATAATTTTGGGACCTGCTGTGGCATTTATTTCAATATTTATCGTCGATTTGATTATAGCAATGTTCGGACACGGGGGTATTACTGTGGTGGGTCTGAACACAGTAGTCATTGGCACAGAAGCATTTATAGGTTTCTATCTGTTTCAACTTTTCATGGCTCTAATAGGCAGAGAT
>CAXMPV010000340.1:0-1551 GCA_964195175.1 uncultured Thermodesulfobacteriota bacterium
GTTATCTGTTTTAATAATAAGTTATATGTGTTTCTCTTTTTATGCATCATATTCATACATGAAACTGTAGTTGCTAATTAAAACGACATCCATTCAACTATTAATAAATAGGATGATAGCATTTTCGTATGTAATAGTAAATTTGAAATTGCAGTTACACCGGTATAAATACAAAAGGAGATCAGCGGTCTCTAATCGTTCTACTACGTGATTCGAGACAGCACTGATCTCCTCTATTAAACACAATTAAGGAATATTAAACTCAAATTTGCGTTTTGAGAATAGTTGCCTTAAATTGCAGTATCACCCTGTTCACCGGTACGGATCCTGTACACATTTGTAATCTCAGAAACAAATATCTTACCGTCTCCTATGCTTCCTGTCTGTGATTCGTCAATAATAGTCTGAACCACCTGGTCTACTGCATCATCTGAAACAACAAGCTCAATCTTAATCTTTGGCAGCAGATCTACGCGGTATCTCTTTCCCCTCCAGACTTCACTGACTCCTTTCTGGTTACCGTGTCCCTTCATTTCCGCTACTGACATCCCGCCATATCCCTTCTCTGTAAGGGCGTCCTTGATGATATCAAACTTTTCGGGACGAATTATTGCTTCTATCTTTTTCATAAAGTATTCCTCCTTCGAACTAAAACATTTCCTAAAATAATTATTTAAAAACAAAATTATAAGTTCAATACAGTATTCAGTATCTTACTTTTTTGGTTTAGCATAGATCCATCTGCCAAGTTTATCAGAATAAATTTTCTGTCTGCTTGCGTCCTTTATCATAGATTCTTCCAGTATGGCCATGTCTCTATGAACAATCTCTTCTACCTCATAATTACCAAGTTGAGAAGTAAGTTCATCTTGCGCAGGATAACATGGTGAACCATGTAAATGTATGTCTACACCTTCATATTCAACCAATTCTGAGACACGCAGACCAAAGGTAGCTTTAAGAATGCCAAATAAAATCGCTCCACAGGCAAAAGCCCATCCAATAGCAGCAGCCGTGCCAATAGCCTGAGCTTGAAGCTGTCCAATTGAACCTGTGATGCATCCACTCACTCCACCGTAAGTACCGTCTGCAAAAATTCCGATTGCAAGCATACCCCATATACCATTGGCACCATGTACAGCAACAGCACCAAGAGGGTCATCGATTTTCAGTTGAGTTTCTACAAATATTACAGTACCCCACATTATTGCTCCGGCCAGTATACCGATTGTTACAGCAGCCCAAGGAGGAACATACGCGCAAGGTCCGGTTATGGCAACCAATCCGCCTAATGCACCGTTACAAACCATACCGAGATCAACAAATCCAAAAGCGATCCACGATACGAACATTACAAGAGCAGCACCACCAGCGGCACCTAAAAATGTATTAGTCGCAACAACAGAGATCCTTAAGTCGGTTGCACCGAGTGTACTACCGGCATTAAAACCGAACCATCCAAATGCCAGAAGCAATGTCCCGACAACTACCAGTGTAAGGTTGCGACCGGGTATCGCATTGGCTGTTCCATCAGGATTGAATTTGTTTTTC
>CAXMPV010000341.1:0-1544 GCA_964195175.1 uncultured Thermodesulfobacteriota bacterium
TGACATTACTCATGGCAGAGTCGAAGTGTTATCAACATTGAATTTTCTTTTTATATTAATTAATATGGCTTTTTAACATGGACTTTTTTGTTGTTCATCCAGATCTTTTTTCCTCCCGATTCTGTATGCGTCGATAATCCCTATAATCCAGCAGAACAGTAACAATAACGAAGCGAACCTGTATATTACATCACCTGAAGTGGTGTCTGCCAGATTAACTGCATTTAGAATTTCACTCATATCTATTGCGCCATCACCGTACTCAATTTTTTCGAGCACGATAGATATTTGCTGCCGTACTTTCACTCCAATAACTACCAGACAGGTTAAACACAGAAGCATCAACGCAATGCCGCGTATGTAATGCTTCATAACAAACTGACCATAACCCGGGAATACCAGCCCTGACAATAGTGCTCCTTTTAATGATTTTCTCATCATTTCTCTCTGACACGTTCAATTCATTCGTTCGTCAGTACCTTCTGCCAGATCGATACTGGCCGTCCAGGGAGTACTTCCCCGGACCGATTAGAATCAAACTTAAAAACAGAATCCCTGATTCCATTGCATGAGAATATTTCAGGAAGGAATCACCCTTGCCAATGTGCATCATCGTAGCTACTGCCATAGTCATAAGCAGAAAAAAACAGGCCGGACGAGTTAAAAATCCCAAAACTAACAGTATCCCTCCTGCACATTCTGATAATGCCGCCATGAACCCCCAGGCGGTTTGAGCAAAGCCGATCCCAAGAACCTTCATGCTTCCTCCAATCATCGCCCATGTTTCCGGACCCGCGATTAATTTAGGGTAGCCATGTAACACAAACATGACACCAATGCCTACCCGTAAAATGAGCAGGCCTGCATCTCGATATTTATCCAGAAAACGAAAAACCATAATCCTCTCCTATATTGTTCCAGCAGCTATTATACAAATTTTAATTTAGCAAGATTTTATAGTTTATGCTAACTTTATATTTATGAAAACGATGGATTAAGCCATTTGTCAATTAGCCCTCGCTTCCTTACAACTATTTCTGGTTTTATGGATAAGAAAAAACTGGCGGTTATTCACATTGTTAAAAGAGAACTCTCCTTGAGTGATGACGAGTATCGGAATACACTTGAACGAGTAGCCGGTGTTCGAACCGCAAAAGATTTGACCGACGATCAGTTTCACAAGCTGATGCGTTATTTTGTCAGAACCCGTCATTATCGAGTGGCAAGTAAAGGAATTACCCTGCGACAGAAATATTATCTGCGACAGTTAAAAGAGAGACTTCAGTGGGATGACTCCCATTTCCGGAATTATATACACAAATATTTCCACAGCCGGGATCTCAACACCTATACCAAACATGACGCCAGCAATCTGATTGTTGCATTAAAGGCGGTCTTGAAAAGCCACGGCACGTAAACCGGAAGATCGATTGCATCAAGTAATAGTGTCATTAATCTGTATCAATTTCTTTGGCTTTATGAACGGGAAATGGTTGTTTTTCATGATTGCTTAATATATCATTGAATTTGGTTATGTTGAAGAT
>CAXMPV010000342.1:0-1522 GCA_964195175.1 uncultured Thermodesulfobacteriota bacterium
GGTCTTTGCATTTACCGAAAGACCCTTAGAGTTTCCATTACCCATGATTTCCCACTCCTTGTTAGTGTAGTGTTATATATTTAAATTCGTTGACAAAACAAGCTTCCATAATAATTTGCCTAAATCCTTACTGCATACACCTTTTCAACTCTTATCAATCTGACTTCTTTTTGGCTTTCTTTTGCAGATCATCTTCCTTTTTCTTTCGATCACTAATGTCCCTGATCACACCCTCAATACGAACAGGTTTTCCTTTTTCGTCCTTCACCATATTTGATGTACGTTCAGTGTAAAATTTCCCTCCTTTTTTGTTTACACAGTAGGACGTGAAGTCTTTCCAGACACCGTCTTTTTCAAGCTTATCTACAAGTTTTTTTCTATCGACCTGATCCACATAGATATCTTTTACCTTCGAACCTTCCATCTCTTCAGGTGATTCATAGCCAAACATTTCCGCACAAGACTGATTTACCCATGTAAACTTGCCTTCAACTCCCGGTTCACTCTGATAAATACCAGCCTGGAGAGCATTAAATAATTCCCTGTATGTTCTCTCAGATTCCTCAACCTCTTTTGTCTTTTTATCGAGAGCTCCTGCCATTGCATTAAATGATGTTGCCAGAACACCAAGCTCATCCCCCCTATCAATATTTACCCGCTGGGTCAGATCTCCTGCTGACATCTTTTCAGTAGCCTCAGTCAGCTCAATTATCGGTGCAGATATTTTTTTACCAACTACGTACGCAAAAAACACAATCGGGAATGCGATTCCAAACAGCAACACCCAACCAAGTGTATTGAGATTATACGCCACGCCGTAAACTTCAGCCTTATCTATCTCTGTAATAACAGCCCAATCAAGCTCAGGCAGCCAACGCCATACTCCCAACACGGATATACCGGCATAATCTTTATAGCCTTTGGAACTGGAACCGGTTTTGCCTTTAAGGCACTGGTTAACAGAATAGGTAAGCTTTCCGTTATCGGGATTAACCACTTTCAACTCCAAAGCACTCCTTACCTGAATCGCTCCGGTCTTCTTTAAATTTGAGCTAAACCTGGACTCCGTAAGCATATACCCATCTTTACCGACAATGAACGTTTCACCTGTCTTCCCAAATTTTTGACTTTGCAGCAAATTGCTCAAAGTAGCAACATGGATCCTGAAGGCAACAACTCCAATCACAGTATCACCGTCTTTTAAGGGTGCAGACACGAACATTGTAGGCAAACCTATTTCCTTCTCATCAAACTCATTCGTAAGGGCTATTGTAGATGGTATGACGCTCGTAGCGTATGGACTTCCCTGCATAGCCTGCTTGACAAAATCTCTTTCTGAAAGATCGCCTCCTATCTCTTCTTCCGACGTAGCAAGCGTGACTATTCCTTCTTCATTACATACAAACGCACCCTTGTAACCATATTCATTAACAACCAACTCCAAATATTCTGTAGCCTCGCTATCGCCATCAGCTCCTGCACTTTTCAAGCTATTAGCAATAAACGGATTGCTTGCAACAAC
>CAXMPV010000343.1:0-1473 GCA_964195175.1 uncultured Thermodesulfobacteriota bacterium
CCAAATCTCTCCGCACTTCGTAGTTAATATTTAGTACGTGCGCGAGTCCCTTTTTCCCAACAGCAGCAAAAAGAGACGAAAAAGTGCCGCCCCGAACAAGCCCTTTAATCGTCAAAATAGCACTCATATCAGGGTCGGCCCACACGCGCTCCCGGCACGGGTGGGCCTGAAACAGCATCCATGCTGTTTCACCCTGATCTGAGCACTATTTTGCCGAGGGCTTGAAAGGGGGGATGAAAAAAAGCTAGTAATAATCCCTTTTGCGCAAGGACTTAGGCCGCGATATTCTATGATATTGGAAACTGTGAGCATTGATCACGGACATAGAAAACCCTTTGTATATATGATAACTAGTTGAATTTATTGCAGAATTTTGATTATAAAATGCAGGTAGTGGAGGATTACGTGTTTTTAGAAAAAACATAGGCCGCGACTTGCGGTATTCCAATGCCGAGATTCGCAGCCGATTTAAGCTTTTAGGATGACAAATATGCGATATAAACAAATATCCAAAAAACTACTAGTAATCGGAATTGTCCTCTCATTAATGTCGCTAGGAATAGGGCAAGCGTTAAAATATGATGCAGTAAAAAATATGCCTCAAAAAAAATTTAAAGACTGTAGCTCAATTTTCATGGGAACAATTGAAGAAAGACGGGCTTTAATTAACACGGTGGAAATGCTTGGGATTATAATGGCAGAATCTGATTGTGACTCCTATAACGAGGAACTCCGAGAAGAGTCTAATAGAATAGAAGAAGCGTCGGTAGTAGTTGCGACAATAATTCTCGGAGTAGGCATTTCCCCTTGGGTTCTTATTATTGTTTTACCAATGATGTGGAAATTTTTATTACATAGAATTAGAGAGCTGAGTAAAGCAATTACAAATAGTTAATATTTGTATTATGCATCCTAACAATCAACTGCATCGGAACTAAATTCGTTGCGCTCAATTTGCCCGCTGAGTTAAATTTTAGATTGGAAAAGAAATAATGGTGTACTTAGAGCAAACATCAATTGATCGGGATCTAGTTCTAGACTTCTTTTTAGTACTTTCAAGAATGGAGTTTGCTTTGAAGTTAGCTGGATACGTCACAGGTAATGAAAAGAAAGTGTCGCCTGATTGGGATAAATTCGGTAAAGATATTAGAGTGTCTTTCGATAGAGCACCAAATGAGACTGTTTCGAATGCTCTTGCATACTACTTAAGTGTTCCACCAGACAAACAAGTACTAATTGATGGACGCCTGGATTGGATCCCAGCAGTACCAACCGACGGAACCGAAATAGAGCGCGCATTAATACTAATCCGTAGGGTTAGAAACAATCTTTTTCATGGCGGCAAGTACAATTCCCAAGCACATACCGAAACTGCTAGGAATCAGCAACTCCTGGAAATGGGTATATGTATCTTAAAACAAGCGATGCGAATATTACCAAATGTACAGAAGGCCTACGATGGCGCATCGATCT
>CAXMPV010000344.1:0-1466 GCA_964195175.1 uncultured Thermodesulfobacteriota bacterium
TGATCCTTTCATCTATTATTTTATGTCCCAGCTTACCTGTCAGCGGAGAAACTCCTTTCTGTACCATTTTTCCATTACAGCCGGTTTCAAACGTTGATAATAACGTTCCGATGGCCTTGGAAGTAAAGACTACCGGATAACCGGCAGTAGACACTTCAACCTCCTTCTCTGCTAATCTTAAATCATGAAGCGTTTTTGTTGTATGTTTATCAAGATCATCAACCACTTTTGCGGAACTCTCACCTTCTCCAATCCATAATAATCCTTTATCCTTAACAAGTAATATATCAATACTTGTTCCAAAAGAAGTTGATTGAGTACTTACGTCTAAGCCGCTTGAGTTAATTAAGCGACTTTTACCAACGCCTTTCCCGATACTGACCCCACATTCATAATTTGAATTTACTGATAAGGCTTTTTCAATCGCGTCTTTACCGATTTGTATGCCTTTTTCGATAGGGTAGTTCACTACGTTTTCATCAAACAACTTGATATTCTTTAATTGGTCTTTCGGCTGAAATTCAAATTTTGCTTCCTGTCCAAACGCAGCACTTTCCAGAGCATTTGTAACAAGCTGTTCAGGCTTCCTGAAATCAGTGGTACTTGAAAATCCGATTTTTCCGTCCTTGATTATGCGCAAGCCGATACCTCTGATTGACTTGGTATATACAGATTTTAATTTATTGTTTTCGAAACTGATAGATCTGGATTCTCCCTCTTCATAAATCACCTCTGCTGAATCAGAATTCTTTAAAGCCAGATCAAGTATCTTTTCTTCAATGTTATTTTTCATCTTCTCATTTTGAAAGCAGGTTTGTCTTTTGTGTCTTCCTCCTGGTCAGGAGTCTCAAATTTTATTCTTAAACGTAAGTCATTCGCACTATCTGCATACGCTATTGCTGTTTCATAATTTATTTTTCCCTGCATGTAAAAGTTGTAGATATCCTGATCAAAGGTTTGCATACCTTCCTGCTCTCCTTTTTTCATCGCTTCTTTCAAGAGGCCAATTTCCTTTTTGAGGATAAGGTCCTTAATCCTGGGAGTGTCCATTAGTACCTCTACGGCGGCAATCCTCTTATCATCTACAGTCGGAATAAGCCGCTGGGAAATAATACTCTTGAGATTAAGTGAAAGAAGCAGAAATATCTGCTCTTGTCTGTCGGCAGGGAAAAAAGTTATAATGCGTTCTATAGATTGGTTGGCATTATTAGCATGAAGAGTAGCAAGGCAAAGATGGCCGGTTTCTGCAAAGGTTATGGCCGCTTCCATAGTATAAGTGTCACGCACCTCACCTATCATGATAACATCCGGAGCCTGTCTCAGTGCACTTTTTAAACCATCACCAAAGGAATGTGTATCAATTCCCACTTCCCGATGGGTAATAATAGAACGCTTATGTTGGTGTACAAATTCCACAGGATCTTCTATCGTGATTATGTGCCCCGGCGAATTACTATTTCTGTGGT
>CAXMPV010000345.1:0-1462 GCA_964195175.1 uncultured Thermodesulfobacteriota bacterium
TGTAACTTTTTATGAAACTCAAAACAATGCAGACAAATATAGAAGAATCTATAAAAATATATGGTAAAAAAATTGATGATCTACTCAAAGAGATCATTCCCCCGGATAGAGATGACTATCTAAGCGAACCGATATGGCACCATCTGAGAACGGGTGGAAAACGTATAAGACCCGCTATATGCCTGATTACGTGCGAGGAGCTGGGCGGTAACCCGGATGAAGCGCTCCATTTCGCATTGGCTATAGAGATCTTACATAATATGTTTCTTCTGCACGATGATATAGAAGATGAAGATACCATGAGACGAGACCAGCCAACTGTATGGGTCAAATATGGTGTTGCCAATGCTATCAATGCCGGTGATTATCTACTGGCACGGGCATACCACTGTATCCTGATAAGCCAGATACCATCAGACAGAAAGTTGAAGCTCTTAGAAATATTTAATCTGACATATGAAAAAACGGTTGAGGGTCAGGCACTGGATATCAATGCAAGAGGGGCTACGGATTATACTGTTGAAAAATATCTTGAACTTGTAAGGTTGAAAACGGGGTATTATCTCGCCTGTGGAATGGTCGGAGGTGCCGTAGTCGCATCAGGAAATATTGAGGGAACTATAGATAAGATATGGGCGTTAGGTAAGTTAATGGGACCTGCCTTCCAGATAAAAGACGATCTGATCGATTTAACGGTAGGAAAAGGACGCGGAGGAGTTATCGGATCAGATATCAAAGAGGGAAAAGCCAGTTTCCTATATGCATACACATTAGAGATAGCAAATAACGAAGACAAAGCATCACTTATCGAAATAATGACTAAACAGAGAGAAGAGACAACTGATGATGATGTGCAATCTGTTATGAATATTTATAATAAACATGGCGCTATAGAGCATGCACAAGAGTACGCCGATGATTTAATAAAACAGACTTATGATATAATCGATGAAATACCAACTGACAATAAAGCAGTCTTCAGGGATATCGCAAACTTTATGGCTCAGCGAATGACGTAAGAGCTAGCGTATAAATAGTCAATAATTTGTAACAATTACAATAATTTTTTTTACAAAAGGAAAGCACATGAAAAACATCTGTAAACTAACAAATTTCAATCCAGTTATTTGCCTCTTACTGGCAGCATTCTTAATATATGGATGCGGAAAAGAGGAAACACCGGAAGTGGCTGTTGCACCGACAGAGGCGAAAGTTGAAGCAAAAGTTGAGAAAAAACCAGTTGCGAAGCTTCCAAACCTGGGTACAGATGCAGAAGATTATTATACTTTCGGCATTGATGCCATAAAAGAGGGGAACTTTACTCTGGCTGTTCAAGCATGGGAGAAGGCGATAGAAATTAATCCTAAAATGGTCAAAGTATATAATTATCTGGGACGTGCCTACTATACACAGGGCATGATAGAAGGTGCAATCGATGCTTATAAGAAAGCTGCTGAGCTTG
>CAXMPV010000346.1:0-1458 GCA_964195175.1 uncultured Thermodesulfobacteriota bacterium
TCGCTGAACCCAGGATAAGCTGTCCCCGTCAGAGAGACTATTGCCAGCAATACGGTATTTACTAATTTATACG
Organism: uncultured Thermodesulfobacteriota bacterium; assembly: GCA_964195175.1. Classification (GTDB taxonomy): domain Bacteria; phylum Planctomycetota; class Brocadiia; order Brocadiales; family Scalinduaceae; genus Scalindua. The sequence goes on from CAXMPV010000346.1 coordinate 74, forward strand.
CCGCTCCAAGAATTGTTCCATCCAGGAAGTTAGCTGCTAAACGTCTCCAGAAGCCGCAATAATCATGTCTATTGTATTTGACGTGTTCGGCATCGGTTACCGATTCAGACTTTTTTATATCGAACCCTTCCATTTTTCTGATTCAGGATTAAAATAATGTAGGCAAGCCGATTAAATTTGCTTTTTACGTTCCATTGGAAATTCATAAAGTACATTGATGATTAATGGGCCAAGCGGTATTTTGTAGGTGGGTGGATGTCTTTTAGGGAAAATGGAATTTTTCAGATGAATGGAAAAAATTCTATAAATTCTCCTGATTGTACCTGTTTTCAAAACATTTCTGGTCTATCCAGAGTTTCATACTCCTCATAGAGAGACTCTTCTTCGTTATCTATCCTTTTGGTAAGGGCTGTAAGAAGGTTTTCAAAATCTTCCGAAAGTTCTTTAAGATCTATACCTGAAAATCCTTCAGAGTATTTTTCAAAGAATTCTCGTACGATTTTTGATACGTTCTCCATATCTATTGCGAATAAATCTAATGTATCTTTTATACTATTGTTATGTTCAGCTTCATTTCTGAGAGCCGGATATAGTTGGTCGTCCTCCATTTCGAGATGTGCAAGCAAACCCACTTCCAGAGACATGAGTTTGTCTTGCCCTTCCTTAGAGGGAATACCAAGCTTTTTTATTTCGTTAAGCGCGTCAAGGATTTCAGAATGCTCCTTCTTGAGTTCTTCAATCAGTATTGACATTTCTTTTCTCCTGATCTCTTAGAATTTTGCCTGAGTTTAATTCAACTCTCACTACAGAGGTCATAATTTGAGGTTTTTATTAACACTATACTTCAGATTACTGTTTTATCTTGCATGTGAAGGATCACTGGTCCTGTATAACAAAGTTTGCTCCATCATCTGTTGACGGTATGTAAGAGCCGATAGGGCATAACACCTTACTATCTTTGTCACAGCGTATGACAAGCTTCCATAAAGCATCAAGGCTCTCTTTCTCGTGTTCGGCTTCCGGAATCATCTTGATCCTCGTTGGGCTTTCGATTGAGATTTTCATGTCCTCGTCCCTTTCAAGTTTAGCCTGCTGTAATTAATGTTTACTCGAATACACATCGCTGATATTTCCATGATAAGCTTTTTAGAAGTACTTTTCCATTTAATTTATTTGTTCGCCGTCGTGGGCGTTGATTGCTTTGTCAACTTCCCCATTCAACAGCATAGGCCTGAACAGTACTTAAACTAATACAAGCCAAGGGCGTTTACCTCTTTTATTAACCGTTGATACATATACCCCACAAGATAGCAAAGCCAGATGGTCACTGCAATAACACCAATTGTGATAACAACCTTGGTGCTCACTTTATATTTTGGATTTTT
>CAXMPV010000347.1:0-1443 GCA_964195175.1 uncultured Thermodesulfobacteriota bacterium
TCAGAAGCGGGGCTCAGCTACATTGGGCTGGATGGGAATATAGGCTGCCTGGTGAATGGCGCCGGACTGGCAATGGCCACAATGGATATAATCAAACTCTATGGCGGCACACCTGCAAATTTTCTTGATGTGGGAGGCGACGCCCAGATCGAAAAAGTCACAACCGCGTTTGAAATCATCTTTACAGATCCTCATGTCGCAGGAGTATTAGTCAATATATTCGGCGGTATAATGAAGTGCGATATAGTCGCCGAAGGGATTATCCATGCTATAAAGAAAATTGAGATTAAGGTACCACTCGTAGTCAGACTGGAGGGTACAAATGTTGAAATCGCTAGAAAAAAATTAGACGACCCTAAGCTTAACATAATTTTTGCCGATAGCATGAAAGACGCATCTGAAAAAATAATTAAAGCAGTAAATGAGAGCAAATGAGTAATAAATGTTATCAGGGCGGCATGGACAGCTTGCTTGTCCGTGTTTTAAAGACTTTTTGTAATAACTAAAAACGACTAAAATGAGTATCTTAATAAACAAAGACACTAAAGTTATCTGCCAGGGGATCACAGGGAATTCAGGAAAGTTTCACACTGAGCACATGCTGAAATACGGCACAAAAATCCTGGCGGGTGTTACCCCCGGAAAAGGAGGAACTCATGTTTTCGATATTCCTGTTTTTGATTCCATGAAGGAGGCTATAGAAAAAACAGAATGTGATACATCCATAATTTATGTACCTGCCCCTTTCGCTGCTGACGCTATAATAGAAGCGGCAGAAGCAGGTATTAAACTAATCATATGTATAACGGAAGGAATTCCTACTATTGACATGTTGAAAGTCAAAGCGTATCTCAATACTCAAACAACTCGTCTTATTGGGCCCAACTGCCCGGGAATCATCACTCCGGGAGAATCAAAGATTGGAATTATGCCGGGTTATATTCATACACCTGGCCCGGTAGGTGTTGTGTCAAGAAGCGGCACACTGACCTATGAAGCCGTATGGCAACTAACACAAAGAGATGTCGGTCAATCAACGTGCATGGGAATAGGCGGTGACCCTGTCATTGGAACAACATTTATAGACACCCTGAGATTATTTCAGGAAGATAGCGACACTGAAGCAATAGTAATGATTGGAGAAATCGGTGGCAGCGCAGAGGAAGAAGCCGCAGAATTTATAAAACAGGAAGTAACCAAACCAGTAATCAGTTTTATTGCTGGATTGACTGCTCCGAAAGGCAGAAGAATGGGCCATGCCGGAGCCATTATTGCTGGAGGCAAAGGTACTGTTGCTGAAAAAGTATCCTGCCTGCGAAATGCCGGTGTCACCGTTGTAGATAGTCCGGCTGATATAGGAGAAGCGGTACAAAAGATACTAAGTGGATCCTGTCCAGCGTGACATGTTTCAAATGAAACCTACCAGAAAAACTTTAAATATTA
>CAXMPV010000348.1:0-1421 GCA_964195175.1 uncultured Thermodesulfobacteriota bacterium
TTCTATCAAATTCATTTCGATTTACAGTAAACGAGAAATCCGTCATGTCGTCATTACCAACATTCTGGATTATCATATCTACGTCAATATTTGCATCGGCCACAGGGCCAAGAATCTGATAAGCAATGCCAGGACGATCTGGTACACCCAGAACAGTAATCTTGGCCTCATCACGGTTAAATGCAATACCTGAAATAATCGCCTGTTCCATATTTTCGTCTTCCTCAAAAGTAATCAGAGTACCTTCGCCCCCTTCTTCAAAACTTGAGAGTACTCTTAATTTCACCTTGTATTTACCTGCAAATTCGACGGAGCGTATTTGAAGAACTTTAGATCCGAGACTTGCTAATTCCATCATTTCCTCAAAAGTGATAGTCTTCAGCCGCCTTGCTTCGGGGACAATACGCGGATCAGTGGTGTAAACACCATCTACGTCAGTATATATCTGGCATTCCTTGGCTTTAAGCGCCGCCGCCAATGCTACGCCAGTGGTATCAGATCCACCGCGACCTAATGTCGTAATATTACCGGTTTCATCCACACCCTGGAATCCAGCTACCACCACAACATATCCCGCATCTAAATCTGCCTGAATTCTACTCTCATCAATCTGAAGTATGCGCGCTTTGTTATGAGCATCGTCTGTTAATATCCGTACCTGAGCCCCGGTATAGCTTTTGGCTTTGTAGCCCATCTCAATCAGAGCCATTGATAACAAAGCTATGGTGACCTGTTCACCGGTAGAAACCATAACATCCAGCTCTCGCGGATCAGGAATATCCTGTGTCTCCCTGGCTAAAGCAAGGAGACGATTAGTTTCTCCGCTCATGGCAGAAACCGCCACTACCATTTGGTGTCCTAACGATTGGAATTTTGCTATTCGACAAGCAACATTTTTAATGCGCTCAATGCTTCCAACCGATGTTCCTCCATATTTTTGAACGATAAGTGCCACGATTATTAATATCTTTCCCTGATTATTATTTTTACTGATATATAGATATTACCTGATTCCCGGAAGGAACACTAAACGTGTGTATGAAATTCTGTAAAAATAAACTGAGTGCAGAGGTTGCTTAAAAAAATAAAGGGGTTACATATTAACCTTAACAATCAGGCCAAGAGAACTAATCTCCTTACCAAAAGACTCAATCCACCTTTGAGTAACTTTTGTAAGTCGTGGTGACTCGGGCTGCATTGAAGAACGTGCCAGTCCATATAGAAGCACTCCTTGAATCAGAGTGCCTTCCTGCAATAATTTCTCAATAAATTCCAGGTAAGCTTTAATTTCTGCTCTGGCAGGAGGATTACCATCAGTCTTAAATACACATGTCTGGACCCAGGTAGGACATAATGATGCGGATAATTTCAGGTTATTACGAACTTGTCTGGAACTCATATGTGTATTATTAATTTGTTGT
>CAXMPV010000349.1:0-1373 GCA_964195175.1 uncultured Thermodesulfobacteriota bacterium
AATATTTTTTATACTGGGGCACACAAATTGTGGAGCAGTAAATTTTGCAGCTGGCGCCAGCCTGGCAAATGTAACGAAACTGGGTAAATATGATGATACTCACGCAGTTGAACCTGCCACTAGTGGAAAGAAAAAAAACAGTGGAATTCAAATTGCCTCTTCTAAAGGAGAATCGAAGATTATCAATATGCTGAGAAAGTCGGATTTCTCGGCTGCCAGCCGTGAGGTGCAACGCGAAATGCTCCCTTTGACGATCCCCATTGAGAGAGGGATCGCCCAGTTAGTTAAGATAGGTGATGAAAAAAAAGAGCTTGCATACTTGAGCCAGACGAATGTGGACTATCAGGTAGAAAAGGCATTGGAGTATTACGGAGACAGAGTAAAGGAAGGGAAATTGGCAATTGTTGGCGGTATATATGATTTTGTGGGTGCTTATTCTAATACACGGGGAAGAGTAGTGATTACCAATATAAATGGAATATATGATAAAATGAAGCTTCAGGATAATGCCAGGGCTTTTTGTTAGGCTGATGCCACTCTAAATAAATCCAGCGAATCATACAAGGTTTGTTGTAAATTAATTGAGGAAAAGGTGTCTCGTATATAGTCTCTATAAGTTTCAGGTTAGAAGCGCCTATAATGTCTAAAGATGAGAAGCATAATAATTAAATGTATGGGAAATTCAATGTTGTCGGGTAAGAAGTCCGACATCTCTTGTCAGACTCAATGAAGATATAACAATTTTGCCTGTTATATCCATGCCCGTCAGGGATGGCTGAGTTGTTGATTTTGGTATTGTGATGACCTGTCTTGAATGAATATTATTGAGGATGGTAGAGTGAATTCATTCCTATAATGCGTTAAGAAGATAGTAGGTAGCTACTCCAGCTAGATAACCAGACAGTGCCAGTAAGCTCATCTTCCTTAGATACCAGATAAAATCTATATTGAGAATTCCCATGACCGCTACGCCTGCCGCAGATCCAATTATCAAGACACTACCTCCAGTTCCGGCACAATAAGCCAGTAGTTCCCAGAAAGTTCCGTCTACAGCAAAACTACCGGCAGGTGTAATATCGTACATTCCCATTGCTCCTGCAACAAGTGGCACGTTATCAACGACTGCGGATAGCAGGCCAATTATCAGATTAATGATGTAAACATTGCCAATGCTGTTATCAAGGTAAGTGGCAACGTATCCCAAGTGCCCTGCGGATTGTAACGCGGCAACTGCGACAAGGATACCAAGGAAGAACAGAATAGTAGGTGTATCCACCTTTCTCAGCACTCCCACAACAGTGCTTGTTGATTTGACAGCTTCGTTTTTGCGATGATGCATCAGCGCCGTAACTACCCAGAGCACACCAAGACTG
>CAXMPV010000350.1:0-1340 GCA_964195175.1 uncultured Thermodesulfobacteriota bacterium
ACTCTCATTTCTTTGCTGATGATTATATTGAAGATACAGGTGGCGGAGTAGACAGAGGAATTGACTGGTTCTATCTGCAGACAACAGTGAAGTTCTAAGATGTTATTAAGTAAATCAGATTTATAATCTGTTAAGTAATAAAAAGGGTAAGGGTCGAAAAATTCTTACCCTTTTTTTTTTGGAGTTTGTTCCACCCACGAGGCGAATGTCATTGAATAATGGTTGCTTTTATAACGCATATATTCAGGCATGTTGTAGCGGAACGGCTTTAGCCTTCCATTCATTCACTTAGCCACGATAATGGAAACCTAAAAGGTTTCCGCTACAACTCAATTTGATGATATTGCCGCAGACTTTGAGAATTTGTATTTCTGATTTTTTCTCGAACCGTTGCTTCCAATCTCTATTTTTTTGTTTTTTCAAGGCGAGCGGCAAGAATTCCGGCAAGCAGTCCAAAGAGATGCCCTTCCCACGAAATGCGTGAAAATGTTGGCAACAAACCCCATATAATGCCTCCGTAAAGAAAGACGGTAACAAAGGCAATAATAAACGATTTCAAACTGCGATCATACCAGGCACGTAAAACCAGATAACCGAAGTATCCAAAAATCAGACCACTCGCTCCTACATGATAAGAGGAACGACCAAACAGCCATAGAGCTGTACCACTTACAAGAATAATGATAATGGATATTTCAAAAAACATTTGCCTGCCCTGCAGTATAACGAATCCCCCGAGGACTGCTAATGGAATGGTATTCATCATAATATGGATTAGACTTGCATGTAAAAAGGGGCTTAACGGAATACCTTTAAGCCCTTTTAGTGTTCGAGGAAGTATGCCCCAGTCGGAAAAACGATGACCTGTTGAAAAGTTGATCAATTCGATTGCCCAGATTAGTACCACAAATCCGAGAATCCAGTATAAATTCTTTTTTACCGGTAAATTCATTTTAGTGCATTAATGATAAATAGTCTTTAGAAACTGTAAGTACTACTCTTTGAAACTACTGAAGTATTTTGAGAAGATGTGAACCTCAGTGCCTGATGTAGACTTTCTAAGCAAAGCGAGGTAAACGAGCAACTATCTGTTTACCATTAACCAAGGCTGCCCGATTCCAGTGTTAGTGCTGAGTTTGTGGTGTGCTTTCATGCTCATCAGAAATCAGGTTCTTAATTTCACCAGATTTGATTTTAGTAACAACCTGTTTCGTAACATCCGGCTTCAGGACATAACCAACGCCAAGAGCACCAACAACGACTAACGCTATCCAGAATATTAGTGATATGCTCTGTCGCAGTATTTTATAAGTTCCGAACAGGGCAATAAGGCCACACGG
>CAXMPV010000351.1:0-1266 GCA_964195175.1 uncultured Thermodesulfobacteriota bacterium
ATATCTGCTAAGATCAAAGTATCATCATGGGACTTTGATTTTCTGTCCCCACCTTGGTTATTGTTTTGGGGATTAACTCGCCCGCCCTTCTTTCTGCCCTTACCTTAATCTCAGCAGCTCACTACTGCTATTCCTGCTATTTTCACCAATCCGACATAAGCATCCTTTTCAATATTTCTATTTGCGCCACCTACTATGGAAGCATATAGTCATGCTTTAGGGTGAATAGTTCAATAGCAACTGCATATAAATTATGAGATGAGGCGTGAATAAGTGCAGAAGGCAATAATTATCATAGGATTGGCAATTGTATTAATTGGGGTTCTTTACCCCTATCTTCGCAAGCTTCCTTTTGGACAATTGCCTGGTGACATTTTCTATAAGTCAGATAACTTCTCTTTTGTATTTCCTATTGTCACCTGCATTATCATCAGCATTATTCTGACAGTTATTTGGAATTTGTTTCGATACACCTAAACTTTATCTAAGAAAAAACTATGACGTTTCATAAGTGGGGTTTCCTTTGTCGGCGTTTTATCAGAAAGGGCTTTGGTAACAACTGACTTTTATGAATGAAGAAAAACTGACGCACATAATCATCACAGCGATCTTTATTGTATTAATTAATGCAATCATTCAAATACACAGGAAACGAAAAGGTGATCTGCCTAAAGAGTCAAAATATCCTACTGAGCAAACCTATCGCTTTCACAATTTTGGGCGTAGACTGGGTATTGCTTGTAGGAAATTCTGCGCCCTAAAGAAATATTAGGAGGCAAAATGACTAAGATATATACATTTATACTTCTATTTTTTTCCGCTGTAGTACTTATGTTTGTATTTTCTTCTGCTGTAGGTAATACAGCGCCTCCCATATTAGTAGATCCACAAACAGGTAAATACTTGGGCAATCTAAGTGCTAATCCGTATGACCAAAACTCGGTCAGTAATCCTTATGGGCAGTATGGTTCACCCTACTCGCAAGATTCAATAAATAACCCTGTCGGAGAATATGGATCGCCTTATAGCGACAAGAGCATTAATAACCCCTATGCTACGAATCCGCCAATAATTATTGATACAGATGAATATAATTACTAAGAACCACGAATGGAAGAATTCTTAAATGATATAGAATTCATAGATTTTATGAGCTATAAAGCTGCTGCGATTATCGCTATGGCATTTTTTATAGTCTTATTGATGGATAACAAGAACTTAAGCCGAGCGACTAAGGATAATTACTAGGCTTATACCCTTACCCCC
>CAXMPV010000352.1:0-1130 GCA_964195175.1 uncultured Thermodesulfobacteriota bacterium
AAAATGGATTCAAAAGATGAGTTTGTCCGTAAGATGCATTCAAATTTAGATCAGTTGAATAATAAAATACATGCTCTTGTTGCAAAAATAGAACAAACCGAAGAGCAACTCGGTGATGAATACCATCAACAAGTCTCAGTACTAAAAAATAAACATGATGAAATTCGCAGAAAGCTGAATCATATTGAAGAGTCAGGTGAAAATGCATGGGAGGATATGCAAGCGGGTGTTGAATTGGCCTGGGAAGATATAAATATGGGAATTGATACTGCATGGGATGCTATTAGCGAAGCAATAAGCTCAGCAAAATCACGTTTCAAATAAAGTTGCCGGAGAAGGCAACACTGCTTATTGATTACAGTTCCAGAATATCTCCTTCCTGTGGCACATCTACCCGTAGCCCCAGTTTTTGATTTATATGATCACAAAACTCCTGTTTGGTCTGCTTCTCACCATGCACAACGTGAACAGAAGGATCACTATTGAAATTACTTATCCAGCGCGTTAAATCATCAACGTCTCCATGGGCAGACAAGCCACCTACTGTATGGATCTGTGCACGTACAGAATAGAGGCTACCGTGGATTTTGACTTGCTCATGACCATCTACTAACTTACGGCCTAACGTACCATTTGCCTGATATCCCACAATCATTATGTGAGTACCTTTTTTCGAAATGTTGTGCTTTAAGTGATGAATAATGCGCCCGCCATTACACATTCCGCTACCGGCAATAATGATGGCCCCTGTCGTGATATTATTAATCGCCATCGAATCTTCCACAGCAGAACACAGGTGTAAGTTCTTCAATTGCGGCATTTCATTGACCTTGTGCCGGAGACGGGTAGCATCTTCGTCATATAGATGCGGATACTCCCAATACACTTTACTTGCCTTTATAGCCATTGGGCTATCAAGAAATATTTTCCAGCGATCCAGCTCCCATTCTTTGTAATAAGTACCCATGAAATAAAGAACTTCCTGGCTACGACCTATAGAAAAAGCGGGGATCAGAAGATTCCCGTTCTCATGTTGAGCCATACTAATAATGGCGCCAATCTCATCTATCGTTTTTTGCTGATTACGATGACGACGGTTTCCGTAAGTACTCTCAATCAACACATGGTCA
>CAXMPV010000353.1:0-320 GCA_964195175.1 uncultured Thermodesulfobacteriota bacterium
AAATTAAGGATTTGAAAAATGATTAATTGGCAAGTTATAGGTCAGCTAGTAGCAACAGGTGCTATTATGTTGTCAGGTCCGGCAGTAATTGTATTATTAGCTTTAAAAAAAGGTAATCTTTAATACTCTTAATCTTTCGATCATCAATATAAAAAATTTTAAAACATATATATGATAACTTTATTAGTAGCTTTACTAGTTTTAATTTCATTAGGTTTAGTTGTAACTGTACCTGTAGCTTTAGCTACTCCAGGTGAATGGGAAGTTTCTAAAGGTAAATTTAATAGATTTTTCCAAATTTGGGTTTTCCTTGTAATTGT
>CAXMPV010000353.1:352-990 GCA_964195175.1 uncultured Thermodesulfobacteriota bacterium
ATTATAGTTTATACTATAATTTCTAAAAAATTAACCTATTGACAGAAATGATAGGACAATATATAATATTATATAGTATCAGTTTATTAGCTATGTAGATTAGCTTATATGCGAGCATAGCTCAGTGGTAGAGCACGACCTTGCCAAGGTTGATGTCGCGCGTTCGAATCGCGTTGCTCGCTCTCTGGTTTAACAAAGCTAGAAAACTAATACCTATTTGCCCCCATCGTCTAGAGGCCTAGGACAGCTCCCTTTCACGGAGCAGACAGGGATTCGAATTCCCTTGGGGGTAATTTTTTTATATATTCATTAAAATTTAAAACCACAAAAATTATAGCTGTAAAATAAGATATAATTTTAAGTTTAACGATAAAAAATTTCTTTAATTAAAAAAAAAATTAAATCGATTCATAACGAACCGATTTAATTTTTTATTACTCAAGATCTTTACGATTTGGATTTCGTGATGGATCACTTGAAAGGAAACCAAAAATAAATAACGAAACAAAAAAGATTACAGTTGTATAAACTAAAATTTTTAAAGTTAACATGCAATTTTTCCTAGGAACTGTTTTTAATAATATTAATTATACTAAAATATAAGAATTCTGAATAATTTAATTAAGAAAAAGTTATTT
>CAXMPV010000354.1:0-954 GCA_964195175.1 uncultured Thermodesulfobacteriota bacterium
TATCTTAAAAAGATGGAAACCTAATGATGATTTTATTACATGGCTTATTTCACCTTCCTTCAAATGAGAAATGGCAGCAACCAGATCTTTTCTAAAGCCCTTTACATCATCAAATCCCCACAGACCTCCTTTGTCTGCATGCGGTCCGCGTGAGTTTTCTTTTGCCAAAGTTCCGAAGTCCTCACCATTCTTCAACCTGTTTAATAAATCTTCTGCAGCAACTTTTGACTCTTCAACCGAATTATAACTGGAACGCCTTATCAATATATGCCTGAAGCTCATACTCCCTTTCATTGAAAATTCATCAATGTGGTCCTTGTAATAGCGTTTAATTCCTTTTGGTGTAACTATTATTTTTCTATAAACATTCTCACGCATAATTTCTTCGACTAATAAATCATCCCTTAGTTCTGCTCTTTTTTGAAGAGGGTTAATTCCCTGTTTGTTGGCCAGTTCATAAAATTTGTAGACAGAACCTACTTGATCAACAGCACCTTTCACAAATGAATCGACGTTTTTTTCAATCTGTTCAGACAGTTCAGGATTTGCAGCCAGAAGCTTCTTTGCCTCCTGTACAAGTATTTTTCTGTCAATTAATTCATCAATGGCATTCTCAATTATTTCTTGTTTTTTCGATTCCAGGGCTGCCTCAGAGTATTTTTGCCCGGCAAGTCTGAATGCTTCATAAGCTCGCTTCTGGATATCAAATTCTGTAATTATTTCACCATTAACGATAACACGTACGGCATTTAAATTTTCAGCACTTATTTGATACAAGTAAAACAGTTGTATAACAAGAAAAGCTAAGCTTAATTTTAGAATCTTCAAGAGTTATTTCCTCCTGCGTTATTAATTGTGGGTTTATAATAGAATACAGTATACAATCCGGCAGATGAACTGTCATCCATCATTTTCTATTTTGTATTCACCGGTAAAGCGGTGAGACCTGTCATT
>CAXMPV010000355.1:0-953 GCA_964195175.1 uncultured Thermodesulfobacteriota bacterium
AGTACTTACCCTCTTTCCACTGTAGTAGGATTGTAGTAGAAATGTAGTAGGACTGGCAGTAATCAGCCGGACACCGGAATGTGTCAATGGAAATTAGACATTTTTTTTAAGAATTTAAACTCTAACCATAGTATTGTTTTCCTGCTTCGGTTGATTAATCCATGCTGCCAATGGCAAACGTGGAGGTTTCGGTACTTTGCCTTTGAATCGTTCCGGATGATTTTCAGAGGCGATTTTTAAGACACGACTTCGTTCTTTCATAATTTGATCTGTACGACCATAATGAACTGCTTCCGGCGTGTTCAAACCAATCCCTGAATGATAATGATCTGTATTATACCAGGTAAAGAAATTCTTACAGAAAGCCCTGGCGTCCTCAACTGAGCCGAAATTTCCAGGGAAATCCGGACGATACTTCAAGGTCTTAAACTGCGATTCAGAATATGGATTATCATTGCTTACATAAGGCCGCGAATGGCTTTTCGTTATACCAAGATCTGAAAGAAGAAACGCTACAGGCTTGGATTTCATACTTGAACCACGATCAGCGTGAATCACAAGTTGTTTCGGTTTTATAGCCTGTTTTTGGCAGGTATCAGCGATGAGACGTTGTGCTAATACGGCCTGTTCACGAAATGCAACCATCCAACCAACCACGTAGCGACTGAAAATATCAAGAATTACATACAGATAGAAATATGTCCATTTTGCAGGTCCTTTAAGTTTCGTTATATCCCATGACCATACTTCCTTTGGCGCTGTTGCCAGGAGTTCTGGTTTCTGATACTGAGGGTGGCGTAACTGATTTCTTCTCTCCCTTACTTCATTGTGTTTGCCAAGGATGCGATACATTGTTCTGGCGGAACACAGGTAAGTACCTTCATCAAGTAATGTTGCATATATTTGCAGAGGCGCCTTATCACAAAAACGTTCTGTGTGCAAGGTGTCAAGTA
>CAXMPV010000356.1:0-914 GCA_964195175.1 uncultured Thermodesulfobacteriota bacterium
TCTATGGGTGGGCAGTTCTTCCGGAGTATATTGAGCATCGTGAATCAAAACATCGGCGTCTTTACAAAATTCGATTACTTTTTGGTCTAACTGTTCTCCGTGCTCAATATCAGTACAGTAGACAAAGACCCTGCCCTCTACTTCCAATCGATACCCATAGGCACCGCCAGGGTGATTATGTTTGTTTACCATCAATCTTCCTCCCTCAAAAGCCACTTCATTTGATCGATCTATAGTGTATGAAAATTTTGCCCCCATATTATCTAAACTCATAGGAAAATAAGTACTCTCCATTTGCCTAGCTAATACTGCTTTTAAATCTTCGACTGGTGGCGTATCTGACAAAATGAAAAATTCAATCTCTTTACTAGGATCATATGCCGGATCAAAAAAGGGAAAACCCTGAATATGATCCCAATGAAAATGGGAAAAAGTAATGAATATCTTTTTACCTTCAGAAAATTGCTCCTTTATTAATTTCTTCCCTAATGTTCTGAGCCCAGTTCCCGCATCAAAAATGAGGACACTTTCTCCGGCAATACCTCCAGATACAGATACACAAGTGGTGTTTCCACCAAATTCTTGAAAGCCGGCATCACAAACAGGGATTGAGCCCCTAGTACCATGAAATGTGATTATCATAATTTTAAAAAGTTAGATTACTATTTAACAATCCCTTCTTTTACCATATGTTCTACCATTTTTCTTGTAAATGAATTGGCTGCCGACTCAATTGAACCAGGATCTACAAGACTAGATTGGCCCGTCCATACTAGTTTTTCCTTTCCATTCGACAAATCGCCTTTTAAATCATAAAGAACGGCCTCAATAAGATAAGATTTGGAGGGCACATAATATCCAGGGGTGCGGATGGTCGCATAGCGTCTGACTATAAACTTGCCCACGCGATAAAA
>CAXMPV010000357.1:0-272 GCA_964195175.1 uncultured Thermodesulfobacteriota bacterium
GACAATCGAGGCCCATAGGCGGGCTTGCCACTCGGGACAGAAATCGGCTGCGGATTTGTGAAGCTTGGCAGGGATTGTTCCGTGCAGCCCACAAGGAGTGCAGCCAGAACGCAAACCAAAATACGGTGTGTTGATCGCATAGGGACATTATGCAAACATTTTGGGTGGATTGCTTGAACAGTCGCTGTATACTGCGACGCCTGCTCAGCGGAGCGGCTTCTGCCGCCGTTTCGCTCGATCACAGAGGCTAGGTGGCAGAGTGGTTATGCAGC
>CAXMPV010000357.1:282-551 GCA_964195175.1 uncultured Thermodesulfobacteriota bacterium
AGCTCATCCTGAAGCGTGTCGCTGAGGTTGTAATTGTAGGCGACCGACTCGGTGGAATAGCGAACAGCGGCATTGTCTCTGGTACACTGCGCCGGCCTCCATTTTCTTGTGTCGAGCCCGGGTGGCGGAATTGGTAGACGCAACGGACTTAAAATCCGTTATTCGAAAGAGTGTGCGGGTTCAAGTCCCGCCCCGGGCACCAACCAAACGACACAGATCACATCCAAAACCACGACTGGTTAACAGTTCTGACCATAATCCTCGCGTGC
>CAXMPV010000357.1:561-908 GCA_964195175.1 uncultured Thermodesulfobacteriota bacterium
CAGAGAATGCCAAAACGGATCATTGCATTTCGTAATGAGATTTCGGGAAAGCTGTTTTGGCCTCTATCACCAAAGACAATGTTGATTACCGTTTGCTGAATCGCCTGAGTAATTTGGTGATCTGCAGCTGCTGCCTGCGGCAAGGAAAAGTCACGCCGGTCCCACAGGTGATTTCAGATCGTCACGCATTGACGAACGAGTGCCCGGATTGTCGGCATGAGAGCGCTACCAGAAACGGCTATCGTCGCACACTCGGAAAGCTCTTTACCATCGCACGGTAGGCAAGCGCCATCGATGGTGCATCGCGCTCAAAGCGATGCCACAATACGCCGATGGCCAAACTCTAT
>CAXMPV010000358.1:0-882 GCA_964195175.1 uncultured Thermodesulfobacteriota bacterium
TTATTTCTATGTTTCTATAAAGCTCTTTGTGTATTATTTGCCAACCAAGGCGACTATAAAAGAGTTCTTTATCCGGCGTGAATAAATAAAGGTTTCTTACATTGTTTTTCTTTGCCTGAGACATAACATGTAAAACTAATTCAGATCCAATACCTTTTTCTCGATCATCTGGTGATACAAACACGCTAGCTAACCATGGTGAATATTCTAAATGGATTTCCATATCATGTTTTACGATTGCCGCTGAACCCAAGACTTCAGTGGCCTCCTCAGCAACATAAGTACTTGGGATGAAATCATCACAAAGATGCTTCTGCATTTGTTCTGTTCGCTCTTCTAAACCGAATTGTTGATTTTGATATGACCATTCATTGTGATGCCATCCAGACAACAACGGTATAGCTTCAGAACTTTCTTTTAGATCAATAATATTCATGCCGAATTGTTTTAAGCTAACGCTGCCAGCAGGGGTGACAAAACCAGAGCGAAGCGGCGGTTTTGGCATCCCGCTCCAGTACTCCCTGACGTTCAAGAAGCTGGGCTACGCTGTGACTGATGGTGTGGGCCCCCACAGCCGGGTCACCGCCTAGAAAGAAAAACGTGCAAGCGGATCCTTTAGCCTGGAATGATCGAGGCCCGCCTTTGAGAACAGCTCGGCACTGTCATGTCCGTAAGAGTCGATTCCCTTGGCTAGCAACAAAATCGCCGAAGACAGGGCTGAAAAATGAGTGCTTTGATGCATTTTCCCTTCATTTTCAGTCACCGGATAATAGATTGGCGCCTGAGGATTACCCCTTTTGTTCAACCCAAACCATAGTAGTACAACAACGAATTTTAATTTGGAGGTATGCGACTATGGTTTTTTCAGATCCGGTAATCGGT
>CAXMPV010000359.1:0-875 GCA_964195175.1 uncultured Thermodesulfobacteriota bacterium
ATCAATATAACTATTGTTATAATGCTCAAATAAGTTGTTATACTTTTCATCTTGTTTAAACTTTTTTCATTCATTTTATTGTTGGTTGTATTACATGCCAGCCACTAGTTGTACTTCGAAATTCTCAGCACAAGAAAACTTGTGGGAGCCACGGGATCGAGGGTTTAATTTTTATCCAACATCAACTTGCGAAGTTGCGTTTCTTTTTCAGTTGACCAATACTTACAATCCAATTCAACAAAAACCGATGAATATGCAATGGTCTGATTGGTCTTTAATACCAGTGTCTTGAAAAGTTTTGATGACTTATCTATTTTTTAATTCGGTCACATGCTGCCTGCCTGCCGGCAAGACAGGTTCGCTATTGGTCATTAACTCACCTTGCTTATTGTTTTTAAAGGAGGCGTTGAATCTTCGATTTCCTTTGAAATTGAATTCTCATATTTATATTCCCTATTCTAACATAAAAATATTTAAAAAAATATCCCTGCACTGAATTTACAGATAAACTGAATATTAAGAGCAGGGACAAACCCTATTTTAGGTTTATGCATTAGAAAAAATTACTAAACTTAAACACTAGTGCATAAACCAGATTTAATTAAATTACCTGTTCCATCCAGGATTTTGCTCCATTTTCACATCTTTATTTCTATCAATTGCACTTTGTGGAATTGGCCACAGGTTGTAATCAAAAGTAAGTGTTAAACCTACATGTGGATGTAAAGCATGTGCTTTAATTCTGTCAGTAGCAACCGTTCCACCCATTCTTAACAGGGTGTTCCATCTGCTTTCTTCTGCAAAAAGCTCTCTTGCTCTTTCATCGAGAATATAGTCGATAGTAATATCGCCTTCAGCAGCCATAACATCACACT
>CAXMPV010000360.1:0-864 GCA_964195175.1 uncultured Thermodesulfobacteriota bacterium
GTTGACAGACTAAATTGAATTTCCTATGCTAACTCTCCAATTATAACGGTAAAAGATATTTTTCCTGACATAAAGCATCGATTTATGTACTTATCTATTAATTGCGTTACCTGATAAATAAGTAAAAAATATACGATTTAACATTTAAAAATGGAGGTGTAGAAATGGATTGGGGAATGAAGAACCGACTCTCTTCAATAATGGGATCTGATGGCAAATGTATGTTCATGCCGATAGATCATGGATATTTCCTGGGACCCACCAATAATCTGGAGAAGCCTGGTGAGACAATCAAGCCGATTATTGAATACTGTGATGCGCTTTTTGTTACAAGAGGTGTTTTGCGTGCTGCCATAGATCCGGTTGGCAGCAAACCGATCATACTTCGCGTATCTGGTGGTACCAGCGTGGTAGGCGGAGATCTCGCAAATGAGGGGCTCACCACTTCCATAAAGGATGCTGTAAGACTTAATGTTTCAGGGGTAGGACTGTCAGTCTTTATAGGCAGTAGCTATGAGCGCCAGACACTTCTCAATCTTGGAAAGCTCGTAGACGAATGTGAAGAGTACGGTATTCCTGTCATGGCGGTTACAGCTGTCGGAAAAGAGCTGGAAAAACGTGATGCAAGGTATTTAGCACTGTGCTGCCGTATCGCCGCTGAGATTGGTGCCAAGGTAGTAAAAACATACTGGTGTGAAGAGTTCGAAAAGGTTACTGAAGGCTGTCCTGTACCAATAGTTATTGCAGGCGGACCAAAGTTCGATACAGAACTTCCGGTATTTGAGTTCGTCCATGACGGTATGACAAAAGGAGCTATCGGCTTGAATCTTGGAAGAAATATCTGGCAGCATAAGCACCCTGTTG
>CAXMPV010000361.1:0-510 GCA_964195175.1 uncultured Thermodesulfobacteriota bacterium
GACGGCGCTTTTCAAATGACAGGAATGGAACTGTCAACAGCGGCAAGGTATAATCTTAGTCCAATAGTTATTATCTTGAATAATAGTGGCTATGGGACTGAACGTCCAATGCTGGATGGCTGTTTCAACGATGTGAAGACCTGGGAATACAGTCGTATTCCTGACATACTTAAGACTGGTAGGGGGTTTAACATTAAGACGGAAGATAATCTTGAAGAAGCATTGCAGCTTTCCCGTCAATATACTGAAGATATCTGTATGACAAGTCACTGGCATTTCAACGTATGGCTAAAGCACTTGGTAAACGTGTATAAAAATATAGATGTTTATACCATTACACTGTAAAGCTTTTTTTCTAACTTTAGTCACTTTAGTTCACTTCACACTTTAGGCACTTATTTATCCGTATTTTATTTATGATGGAACATGCCGATATCAATAAATCAATAGACGCTTTAAAATCATCCCTGGATATGAGTATGAAGATTGTCGGTTTTACCGGGGCAGGCA
>CAXMPV010000361.1:521-863 GCA_964195175.1 uncultured Thermodesulfobacteriota bacterium
TGGGATAAATTTCAACCCGTATACTTCGAAGAATTCATTTCAGACAAGAAGAAACGACTGCTTTACTGGCAGAGAAAGCAGGAGTTATGGAAAGATCTAAGCGCTGCTTCTCCTAATACAGGGCACATGTTTTTCAAGAGGCTTTATGATGAGGGTAAACTTGCAGGGCTCATCACGCAGAATATAGACGGTCTTCACGAGAAAAGTGGATTAGCAAAAGAGCTGATTGTAAATCTGCATGGTACCAACCTAGAGGTTGCATGTATTGATTGTGGTTTTACCGTTCCATCCGAAGATGTATTTGATGGTCTGGATCTGGAAGAGGGAGTGCCGATATGCAGG
>CAXMPV010000362.1:0-807 GCA_964195175.1 uncultured Thermodesulfobacteriota bacterium
CGGCCGGTCGCCATTTACGTGCCAGTACCTGATAGGCCTTCGTCATCGTGAATCACCTCCGCCTGTTGCGGGGCTCAGCAGTCCTCTGGTGGGGTCCAAGCGATCCCGCGGCACCTGCGGCGGTTCGCTTACCGTTGCTCCCTTCCGGGCCTGGCGGAGTTCACGAGGTCGCAGTGCACAGGGCTTGGGCCCCGCAAAGATCAACGGCCTGTTGGCGGAGAGAGTGGGATTCGAACCCACGGGACCCCGAAAGAGGCCCAGCAGTTTTCAAGACTGCCGCCTTCGTCCGCTCGGCCACCCCTCCCATCCCGTACCCATCGGCACGGCGGGAGCACGATTGTAGGGTCGCGGAGCAGCGCTCCGGCTCAGCGACGCTCGGCGAAGAACGCCGCGAGCAGGGTCGCAGCCTCGTCGCCGAGGACGCCATCGATTAGCTCGCAGCGATGGTTGAGCCGACCGTCCTGTGGAATGTTGAACAGGCTCCACGCAGCACCTGCCTTGAGATCGGCCGCTCCGTAGACGATCCGGTCCAGGCGGCCCCACACGGCCGCCATGGCGCACATGGGACATGGTTCGAGGGTGACCACGAGCGTATGGCCTTCGAGCCGCCAGTCACCAAGTGCCTCGGCCGCAGCGCGGATCGCCAGAATCTCGGCGTGTGCGGTGGGATCACCGAGCTGCTCCTTTCGGTTATGGGCTGCGGCTACGACGGTGCCCTGAGAGTCGACGATGACCGCGCCAACCGGCACATCCCCGTGCTCGACTGCGGCACGAGCCTCGTCGAGAGGGATTCTCAGCGGTGCGTCA
>CAXMPV010000363.1:0-780 GCA_964195175.1 uncultured Thermodesulfobacteriota bacterium
CTCCGGAAATACCACCAGATCAGCCCCCTTCTTCCTGGCAGCGTTTATAAACTTACAGATCTTTCCTGCATTCTGCCTGAATGCACCTATGGTTGGATTTATTTGAGCCAGACAAATTTTCATAAAATATGATTACACTTTAGCTAAAGACAGAAACCACAGATTACGCAGATTTCACTGATTGTATTTAAAAAAATAATAAACAAAGAAAAATAATTTGAAAATCTGTGTCATCTGTGGTTCCAAAATGGAGCTTCCAATTAATTGCATAAGCATTTAATAGTACAATTCGGTATATAAATCAATAAAATTTGACAATTACCGAATAAACTTGATATTATGCAGTTACCAAAATGAATAATATAAAGATTGATCAGAAACTTGTTGATAAGCTTGAAGAAATACCAGATCCGGGAGAATTAGTGGCGGAGTTGTTTCGCATATTTGGGAAACGCGCCGCGATTGGTACCAGTGGACAATGGACGGGCACGGCCTTAATAGACATGGTAGTTCGTGCCGGCATTTCAACCCCCCGTGTTTACACCGTGGATACTCTGCGCCTTTTCCCTGAGACATATGATCTCTTCCGCGAGCTGGAGAAAAAATACAACATCAAGATTGAAAAAGCCGCACCTGATTTTGATGCAGTAAACAAGATGGTTCGTGACCATGGAGAAAGTCTCTTTTTTGATAGCAAGGCAAAACAGGAACATTGCTGTAAGATACGCAAAGTGGACCCAAATAACAAAATTCTTGATACCCTGGATATCTGGATTACAG
>CAXMPV010000364.1:0-770 GCA_964195175.1 uncultured Thermodesulfobacteriota bacterium
ACAGATAGCGATTACTATAAGTATATAAATAGATTTACGGGAGAGTAGGAACTTTTGTGGTCTTGCCATCTGCCAGTAGGTGAAGGATTAGGTATTAATTAGTGAATACTTCATATTGATATAGAAAAAAGTATTGTAATAGACGTTATTTAATTTGACACTCGATGTATAGCATGCCTGATCCCGTTTCACACCAACCCCCTTTGAACATGTAGCTCTGCTGACTGATATTTTACATATACCAAATTGCAAATATTACTACCGCCCTTATTGGTACGAACATTAACTGTCTTCCGTTAATAAATATTTATGCATCTTAAACCTCGTATTGCCTATGACAATAAAACGATCTTTATCTGTTTTCTTGTGATTTCCGGAATATTACACCTTGTTTTCATCTTTTCAACTTCCAATTTTAGCCATTTGATAAAACCGGAACTTGATTATAGCGATTATGGAACTAAGGAAAGCAACTATGTTATAGAAATAGATCTCGAACCCGATGAACAGAAAGAAGAAAATGTTGAAATCGAAGAAGAGAAGATTGAATCTGATGTGCGTGAAGAAAAAAGAGATCTTTTTGTTGATACATCCGGAAGGGCCGTAGATGAGGAAACTCAAGTGGAGACTAATAAAATAGGGGAAAAAGGGTCTATTGCAAGAGACATGTTTTCTGGTGAAAATAATATAAATGACAAACCCCGACTAGAGAGTGACACTGTTTTTCCAGGAGAGGTTCCCGATGAGTTTTCATCAACTGTGTATCGGGA
>CAXMPV010000365.1:0-755 GCA_964195175.1 uncultured Thermodesulfobacteriota bacterium
GTTCTCCGCCGGCAACGAGCAACCCAAGGTGCAGGTCGCCTGGTCGAATGATGCCGGCGAGACCATATCGGCTCCGATTGCAGTTGCTGATGGCAGGCTCTTCGGACATGTCGTCGCTGCCATGCTGCCGTCGGGCGATATGGCAGTCAGCTGGCTGAGCAGTGCTGAGGGCGGTACTGCAGAACTGCATTTGCGGCGCGTATCCTCGTCCGGTGAAGCGGGCCCGGATCAGGTCATCGCCGAGGCCACGGGCGTTGCGGCGTTCAGCGTGCCGCAAGTTTTACGGGTCGGCGAAAATCTGCTGCTTGCCTGGACGGTCGCCTCAGGGCAAGACAGCCTGGTAAAGACGGCGCTGGTTCCGCTGCAATTTCTGGAGCGCTGATAACAAAAACGGACCCGATTGGGTCCGTTTGATGTTTGGAGCGGGTGATGAGGATTGAACTCACGACCCTCACGTTGGCAACGTGATGCTCTACCGCTGAGCTACACCCGCTTTGACTGTTGTACTGACCCGCTTTTCAGCGGTGGGCCGAGATTTTAGCCGCTGTTACTGTGCTGTCAAGGACATGCGTGAAATCAGTCCGCCAGGGGCTGATTTCAGGTGCTTTTCTGTATGGTTGGCCAGGCAGCCCGCAGGTAGTCGACCATGGACCACAAGGTCATTCCTGCAGATATCAGTAGCAGGAAATAGCCGAGGTTATAGATCTCGATGCCGAGAATATCCCGCTCATAAACCATGAATGCGATACCAAACA
>CAXMPV010000366.1:0-736 GCA_964195175.1 uncultured Thermodesulfobacteriota bacterium
CTCATACTCGAAAACAACCTGATCAAACAATTCAAACCTCGATTTAATATAAACCTCCGTGACGATAAAACATTTGTATCTATTAAACTGGATATGAATCAGAAATTTCCCTATCCGGTTATTGTCAGGCAGATAGAACCTTCAGCCGGCAAAGGCAAGGGGCAAAAAAAGAATAATAATGTTCTCTATTTCGGACCTTATTCTTCCTCAAAGGCGGTACGTGAAACATTGAGGTATGTAAACAGTTTATTCCCAATCAGAAAATGTTCACAAAGTGTCTTCAAAAGCCGGGTTAGGCCTTGCCTCTATTATCAGATAGGAAAATGTGTGGCACCGTGTTGTGATCTGGTTGACGAAACATCTTATAAAGAGTTAATAAATGAAATTATCATGGTTCTAAAAGGGAAAAACACTGAGTTGTTGCAGGTCTTAAAAAAGAAAATGCACGATGCATCTGTTGCATTGAAATACGAAAAGGCCGCAAAGTTCAGAGATCGCATATATGCCATAGAAAAGACCGTGGAGAAGCAGAAGATCAATACCCTGGAATTTGTGGATAGAGACGTATTGGGATATTATGGTGAGGGGAATAGTATACAGATACAGGCAATGTTTATACGAAACGGTAATCTGGAGGATATTGCGTCATATAGATTTTCAAATATCAACAATACATTAAGCAATGTTTTTTGTTCATTTATTAATCAATTTTATGTCCAGACAAGATTCATTCCTG
>CAXMPV010000367.1:0-720 GCA_964195175.1 uncultured Thermodesulfobacteriota bacterium
TAATTCCAAAAACGATTAATGCGTATATATATAGTTTATTCATGTGTTTTTATTTATTGTTTTTAATGGTCACATGCTGCCTGCCGGCAAGGCAGGTTCGCTATTAATCATTAACTCACCTTGTTTATTGTTTTTAAAGGAGGCGTTGAATCTTCGATTTCCCTTGGGTGATAAAAGTTCTAGCATACTCGTTTCATTTTTTAAAATTTAAAGTTGTAAGTCGCTGATGGCACAATTCCGAAGATTGCTGTTCTCGTTGCTTCATTGGCGATTGTATAAATTGTAAATTCCAAATCACCATTCGCCCTTCCAACTTCTAGAAGGTTTTTTATTAGGAGTATAGGTTGCCGAAATATCAATGCGATGATAACTTGGTAATCGATCAGCATTTCGATCGGAATAACTAGCAATATTTAAGCCTTCGTATTGGTATTGACCATTGGGGTAAGTTACTGGTCGACCTGTTTGAAAAATGAAATTAGTGCCAAAGGTCCATTTTTCATTCTTTTTGTAACTACCGGTAATTGATAAATCATGAGTTCTATCGTAACCAGAGTTATACCAGTTTCCATTGTTGATTCCGGAACCTCCAGCGTTTCCACCAGGGGTATGCTGTTCTGTTTTAGAGATTGTATATGCAAACCAACCTGTGATATCACCATTGCTTTTACGTAATAAAAATTCCAAGCCATAGGCTCTAGATTCACCGTTTAAAACTTC
>CAXMPV010000368.1:0-705 GCA_964195175.1 uncultured Thermodesulfobacteriota bacterium
ACCTACAGTTACACTCTTTCCCTACACGACGCTCTTCCGATCTGATCGTCGCAATCTCATAATAAGCATCCGAATTTAGATCCGCACGAAGCTCAGCGGACATCCTTTGGAGACAAGGATGTACAGCTTCTGCACCCCGAGTTGCGTCGTCCTAATCCTGGCGACGAACCACAACTCTCCACCAAAACCAAGCACGAGAGCACGCACCATTAGCGTGTATCTGTGAGTTCTACGAGGCTTCCGTTGAAAATACGAAAAGCCTGAAAAGCAAACTCAAACAGAATATGAATGGAATTGTATCCCATCCACTCTCCCATGGCCAGCAGGAGCTGAAATGCCGCGACGTATGAATAACGATCGCGAAATGATTTAAAGACCAAAGGGACCGAGGTAGGAAACCCAGCAGGTGCGCCAGCAATCCTATGCACCACGGAGCCTTGTCAAATCAAGCATATTGGCTCCTCTCTAAAACCGGATTTATCCCCAAGGGATCGCTTCTCAACACAGACGATGATGTGTGTATTGAGAATCGATTATGAACGAGAGCAACATTCCACACCGACCCTTAGAAGGTGGGTCTCCCATTGGCGTACCGCCGGGAGCAATGATCGTCGCAATCTCATAATAAGCATCCGAATTTAGATCCGCACGAAGCTCAGCGGACAGATCGGAAGAGCACACGTCTGAACTCCAGTCACAATCCGG
>CAXMPV010000369.1:0-683 GCA_964195175.1 uncultured Thermodesulfobacteriota bacterium
TTGCTCATATTTCTCGGCTGGATGCTTATACAGTGCTCATACGCCTCTGACGGCGATGCGCTCCGTCTCTAGGCTACGAACCTTAAGTGGTTGATTTCATTATGGTGCGGGCACCGGGACTCGAACCCGGACAGCCTAGGCCGAGGGATTTTAAGTCCCTTGCGTCTACCAATTCCGCCATGCCCGCAACATGAGATGTGCCTACACGAACCAGCCACAATCAATCAAGCCCTTTTTCGCATTCTTGTTCATTTTCATCAGGACTTTATAACTTATACTGATCCACAGCATGTTTGAGTGGTCTATCAAGCGCTCGAATCTCTTTATTCAAAGATTGGTGTAAGTGATTCATATGAATCAACAATCCAAACCTTTGCTTTTCTTATTAATCGATAAATTGCTGCGATATTTTCCAAACGCACGATGTTCAATGCTCATTATTTAATGTATCAAAATTCAAACAACAGGATATCTCATGAGTGATACAAAAGTTACAGCCGCAGCGCTTGCCATTGGCGATGAATTATTGTCGGGCAGAACACGCGATAAAAACATTGGCCATTTAGCACACACCCTCACCTCCATTGGCGTGACCTTGCAAGAAGTTCGCATCGTGCAGGATGAAGAGGACGAAATCGTTGCGGCACTTAATGCCCTTCGACAAAAATATGATTATGTCTTCA
>CAXMPV010000370.1:0-676 GCA_964195175.1 uncultured Thermodesulfobacteriota bacterium
CAGTCGTCGATCTCACCTCTAAACAAATTAAAGGCCTGAAAAAACAATTAAAATTGAAGGCAGCAGAATTAGAGTCGCAGTTGCAGGAAACCAGGCAAAGCGCCGAACCCGTCACGCTCGATCAACAATCAGTTGGTCGTGTTTCGCGTATAGACGCAATCCAGCAACAACAAATGGCAGTCGCCAATCGCGAGCAATCGATACTATTACTAAAACAGGTGTCTGCGGCGTTGCGAAGAACCGAGTCTGACGAGTATGGATTTTGCCTGCAATGCGGTGAACCCATTGGTTTTCCCCGCCTTGAAGCCCAACCCTTTGCACCCCTCTGCCTGGAATGCCAGTCTGCAATGGAACAAAAATAAACCAGGCTCAGATTGGAATGGCACTTACTTAAGCCCCGAAACCCTATTTTCGTCATTCCGGCCTCCGAGCCGGAATCCATTGAACAGTGTTTACTGTACGCTTTGGAGCCTCTTTGTAATGGGTACCGGATCGAGCCCGGTACGACGGATGGGAGTTTTGGGGCTTAAGTAAGTGCCATTCGGCTCAGACTGTTATAACGGCACCTCGAAAATTACTTTCGAAATACCCTACAACCAGTCGGTCAACTTTACACCGATGCTCAGTCGCTGTGTGGACTCGTTGTAGTAAATCAGACTTTCACCATAACCGTTAA
>CAXMPV010000371.1:0-360 GCA_964195175.1 uncultured Thermodesulfobacteriota bacterium
CAATATTTATGTTGTAAAGAGCGGTGACTCGCTTTGGAAGATTTCAGAAAAGTATCCATCGGTTTCTGTACAAAATTTAAAAGAATGGAATGATATTTGGTCAGCCAACAGTCTACAACCCGGAATGAAATTAAAAATCTATTAAACCATAATTTATGAAACGAGCATGCTGAAACTTTTATCACCCAACGGAAATCGAAGATTCAACGCCTCCTTTGAAAACAATAAACAAGGTGAGTTAATGACGAATAGCGAACCTGCCTTGCCGGCAGGCAGGCAGCATGTGACCTTTAAAAATAAGAAATATAGACATATGAAATACGCATTACTATTATTTGTTGCTTTGACTTTTGTTTCCTG
>CAXMPV010000371.1:402-660 GCA_964195175.1 uncultured Thermodesulfobacteriota bacterium
ACGGAAGGATGAACCAATTATTGGTGGTAATGAATAATGATTTGTGGGACAATATTGAAGGAGAAGCTCTAAAGGAGGCGCTTCGAGAAGATGTGCATGGATTGCCTCAGAAGGAACCTCAGTTTAATGTTACACATGTCGAGGTTAACGGATTTGGACATTTGTTTAAAAGATCAAAAAGCATTTTAATCGTTGGACTTGGAGAAACTTCAGAATTTAAAATTCAAACAAACATCTATGCAAAACCGCAAGCAATTA
>CAXMPV010000372.1:0-653 GCA_964195175.1 uncultured Thermodesulfobacteriota bacterium
AGGTATCCTTTCTGCAAAACTACCGAAATTGGGACATATTGTTCTGGGCATTGTTGGGGTCATCCAGACAATTCCTTCACTGGCCCTTCTTGTTTTTATGATTCCGTTAATGGGTATTGGTGGACCTCCTGCTATTATGGCACTCTTTCTCTACAGTATCTTGCCGATTGTAAGAAATACCTACACAGGCCTTCAAGATATTCGTCCACAGATAAGAGAATCAGCAGAAGCGCTTGGTCTTCCGCCAAGTGCAAGGCTTAGATTAGTGGAATTGCCTATGGTGTCCCGGTCTATTCTAGCTGGCATCAAGACTTCAGCAGTGATTAATATTGGAACGGCAACGTTAGGTGCACTTATAGGTGCTGGAGGTTATGGGCAACTGATCCTCACTGGTATCAGGCTGGACAATATATCACTTATCCTTCAGGGTGCCGTGCCAGCAGCAATACTTGCTCTTATTGCACAAGGTTGCTTCGAGGCCCTGGAGAGGCTTTTTGTGCCAAAGGGCCTGCGGTTGAAACCGGTATCCTGAGTTTTTTGATTTATTTAAAAGCTTTCAAGTTAGATTCTTCATTCCGCTTCGCTACATTCAGAATGACATCTTCTGCGTGCCTGCCTGTGCGTGTCGCACGCAGACAGGTCATTCTGAGGTC
>CAXMPV010000373.1:0-648 GCA_964195175.1 uncultured Thermodesulfobacteriota bacterium
CATTTTAACAGTTTAGAAAACATTTATTTTAGATGTTAGAGATGACTAAATTTCATTTTCATTTACAAATGAAACATCCATAACTAAAATTTAGCTACTCAAAGGAGTGAATATAATGGATGAACCATGTGACCGAATTAACAAATAGTATGAACACGTGAAATATAAAATGTAATTTTGAATAGTTGTATACGACATACATTGCATAAACAAACTAAACTATTTGAGATGAAAATCATCCCTTCAAACTACGATCGAGACTCGGCACTTCCTTTAAAAATTAAAGTTAGTTTTGAGGCTTAAATGCCTCTGCGACTTCATTACTCGAAAAATACAATGCATATCCAATTTTAAGACAGGGATTTGAAGATCTCGACAACTTATATACTTATAGCAAGGAAATTGGAGGCTTACTCGATGTTATTTTTCCTGATATACTGGAAACTAATGAGATAAAAGCAGGCAGTATCCCTTTTGAATTCACCTCTTTCAAATTAACAAAAAGGTTTAAAAATCTATTGGAGAATGCTCCAAAAGATTACAAATTAAAATTACGAAATTATGATCATTCGAATATTTTCATAATGAGTTGTACGTTTATTCTAATGTTTCTCTACGATAGAAAATTAGATTTTAAACGCCCATTTT
>CAXMPV010000374.1:0-235 GCA_964195175.1 uncultured Thermodesulfobacteriota bacterium
TTCCCGGTGCTAGTCCCTCTTCTATTCCTTCTATATCAAATTTTTCATATCCAGTAAGTCCCAATGACTGTGCACTGTCTCCCTCTTTAAACTGAAGTGGAAGAACTCCCATTCCAACAAGATTGCTCCTGTGAATTCTCTCAAAGCTTTCAGCTATCACAGCACTTACACCTAATAGGAGTGTTCCTTTAGCTGCCCAGTCACGTGAGCTTCCGGTACCATATTCTTTCCCACC
>CAXMPV010000374.1:289-644 GCA_964195175.1 uncultured Thermodesulfobacteriota bacterium
GAACGCCTTCTTGTTGATATCTAATTGAAGCATCGTATATAGCAAGTTCTTCATTGGTTGGAACGTGTCTTGTTACTCCCCCTTCAGAACCTTCGACCATAAGATTTTTAATACGTATGTTTGCAAATGAGCCCCTTATCATAATTTCGTGGTTACCTCTTCTGGAACCAAAGCTGTTAAACTGTCTTGGTTCTACTCCCTTGGATATCAAGTATTTACCGGCTGGTCCTTCTTTTGGTATAGCGCCCGCAGGTGAAATATGGTCAGTTGTAATTGAATGACCCAGAACTGCAAGCACGTGCGCCCCATGTATGTCGGTTCTCTGTGGTAGTTCTAAAGAGAAATCATCGAAGAA
>CAXMPV010000375.1:0-384 GCA_964195175.1 uncultured Thermodesulfobacteriota bacterium
ATTCTGCTGGTAATATCCCCGGCGCGCAATTTGCCGACAAACTGATCGAGAAAATGCCCGGCCTAAGCCGTGTGTACTATTCAAATTCTGGCTCGGAAGCGAACGAAAAAGGTTACAAGCTGGTACGTCAGCTCGCTGCGCTGAAAAACGACGGTAAGAAACACAAGATTGTTTATCGAGATCGCGACTATCACGGCACTACGATTACCACCCTCGCATCCTGCGGTCAGTCACAGCGCAGAGATCAGTTTGGGCCATTCACGCCGGGATTCGTCGAAATGCCGCACTGCCTGGCCTATCGTTCACCGAATGGTGACGATCCGGACTTCGGTGTGCAATCGGCACGGGAACTGGAAAAAATAATTTTGCGCGAAGACCCGGATA
>CAXMPV010000375.1:394-632 GCA_964195175.1 uncultured Thermodesulfobacteriota bacterium
TGTGATCGTGCCGCCTGAGGGTTACTTCGAAACGATTCAGGAAATTTGCAAAAAATATGGTGTGTTATTGCATATCGACGAAGTCGTCTGCGGCATGGGCCGCACCGGTAAATGGTTTGGCTATCAGCATTTTGGTGTTAAGCCCGATATCGTGACGATGGCGAAGGGTGTTGCTAGCGGCTACGCAGCTATTTCTGTGACCGTGACTACCGAAGATCTGTTCAATGAATTTCTCGCC
>CAXMPV010000376.1:0-632 GCA_964195175.1 uncultured Thermodesulfobacteriota bacterium
CCGTACCGTCTTTCTTGCATATTCCAATTCCAGATTCTTAATCGACTTGTACAATTCATCCATTATCTGTAATGGCTTTTTAGGCGGATCTATAAAATAGTATGCGGTCTCCTCTGCAGTTACTTTAGACCCTGTGAAGAATAACATTAATATAAACACTAAAACTAACTTCATATATTTTTTTGTCATGATGTGTATTCTCCTATATTACCGAATTAGAAAATAATGCAGTTTCCATAATCTCTTATTCTAACAAAACAGTCTATAAGGTGCCCAGAGATTTGTTAAATTGTACCAACGATAATTATGATAGTTACAAATTTTTGTTTTTAATAACCATCATTTTCGTTCGTGTCATTTCTTCCATAGAATAGGGAATGCCGCCCATACCAATGCCTGATTCATCTCGACCGCCAAAGGGCATCCAATCAACTCTAAATGCAGTATGGTCGTTGACCATGACTGCTGTAGCATTTATTTTTTTAACTATCTCCAAACCGGCATCTAGGTTATTAGTAAAAACGGAAGCTTGAAAAGCGTAAGGTAAGGCATTTGCCTGTTTGATTGCCGTATTTCTGTCTGTATAACTAAAGAGACAAACCACTGGTCCAAATACTTCTTGCTTTGAAATT
>CAXMPV010000377.1:0-629 GCA_964195175.1 uncultured Thermodesulfobacteriota bacterium
TTCAGATAGACCTCTTCTTTGATAACATCTCCCTCACAGGCAGGACACCTTTCCGGCACATCAAACCGTTTCTCGTTACCGGTGCGTTTCTCCTTCATAACCTTAACTACCTGAGGGATAATCTCTCCCGCTTTTCGGACGACGACACAATCTCCTACGCGAATATCCTTTCTCTCAATTTCATCGAAATTGTGAAGTGAAGCCCTGCTTACCGTTGTACCGCTGAGCGGGACGGGACTTAATTCTGCTACCGGAGTTAATGTGCCAGTTTTACCAACCTGTACTGTTATCGCCTCGATCCTTGTGGTTGTTTCTTCCGGGTGGTACTTGTAGGACATGATCCAACGCGGTGCTTTACTGGTTGAGCCCAGTTTGTCATGAAGTTCTAATGAATTAACCTTTATGACCATTCCATCTACCTGATAATCAAGCTCACCTCGTCTGCTTTCCCATGAGTTGCAGTATGAGACAGCTTCGTCTATATTCTTACATAATTTATAGTGCGGGTTTACGGGAAGGCCGAATTTTTCTATAGCGTCAAGGCATTCAATGTGGCTGGTAAGTTTACTATTTCCGCCATACCCAATGGCGTAGGCAAATAAGCTGAGGGGCCTTTTGGCTGTTGTGTG
>CAXMPV010000378.1:0-248 GCA_964195175.1 uncultured Thermodesulfobacteriota bacterium
GGTGGATTTCAATTTCAGCCTTATTGATGATCGCTCGTGAAATTTTTATTAGTGCCTTACGTGAGTTTATGTCGTCACGTGGAAAGCGAGACGACATTGCCGTTTCACAAATGGGAAAATATAAAACTGCTGCACAAATGTTAGGGATCATGGGCTTAATTTGGCAACCTGATTATGACATTCCTTTAATTTTATTTAACTTTCCTCATGAAATATTAATGTTTATTGCTTATAGTTTCTATGTAATT
>CAXMPV010000378.1:357-629 GCA_964195175.1 uncultured Thermodesulfobacteriota bacterium
GCTGTTTAAGCAGTCTAAATAAAATTGATATTAAAGTGTTGACTCGAAATAATTTCAATGTAGAATGCGTCCCAAGTTGACAGGGAGTCAGCAGATGAAGCGGCTGTAGCTCAGCTGGTAGAGCATCACGTTGCCAACGTGAATGTCACGAGTTCGAGTCTCGTTAGCCGCTCCAATCTCTTGGTTAAACAAGAGAAGTAGGATTCCAATTCCTACTATAAAAAGAATTATCCGATGCCCGGGTGGTGGAATTGGTAGACACAAGGGATTTA
>CAXMPV010000379.1:0-621 GCA_964195175.1 uncultured Thermodesulfobacteriota bacterium
TTAGGCCTGCCCTGGCCTGCCCAAGCAAAGACTTGGTCTTGGCCGGGGTGCGATCCGCCCTGTGGTCTGGGCCAGGGAATTATGGAATTTAGGTATTAAATTACTAATCATCACGCACCCGCCTAACAAACTGGCGGACAGGAAGGCGCAAAGAATGCTAAAAAAAATAAAACAAAAGATAATACGGCAACCAACAGATGACCATAAAAAAGTGTTATGTTGTATCTCCCTCATTTCCTTGATTTTATTGGCGTTATTTATGCCTTATTCGTAATGTGAAGGAACCCATATCTTCTCTTCATATTCATGCCAGTGACCAGAAGGTACATTTCTCTCTTCGTAATGCCCCTCAATTCTTCGTTCACCTTCGTAACGCTCATCAACCCAAACCCTCTCTTTACTGGAAGTATCAACCCAATTTCTCTTTTTAATATATTCATAATGGCCATCTACGTATCCTTTTCCCTGACCTGAACTTTTCTGTTTTTCAAGTTCAATCTGTCTGTACAAAGCGGCTTTTTCCTGCTCTTCTCTCTTTTTATCCAAATGATCTCCGGACAGTTCGCCATCTACAGCACCTTCTTCTGTTCCAATTAAGGCGTCCATGCCGGCATTTCCGGT
>CAXMPV010000380.1:0-599 GCA_964195175.1 uncultured Thermodesulfobacteriota bacterium
AATGTCCCGGATATACAGAGGGCGAAAGATGTTGAAGGAAAAACTGGCCAGCCATGCGAAGAAATATGGATTTAAATAAGAGATTAAAAAATGAATTGTAACGACGCTAGAAAATATTTTTATGCCTTTCTTGATGATGAGCTCGATGTTGAGAAGAATATTGAGGTCTTGGCACATGTGGATGCATGTTGTGAATGTGGCAGGAGAATAGAGAAAGAGAGGTTACTTCAGAATAGGGTAAGAGAAACCGTTTGTGAAGTTTTAAGAGGAGCGGAAGAGAAGCCTGGCTTTTTTGTGTCATTGGTGAAAAATTTGCTATCCGGAAGGCGCCTGGTGCCGGTTGTTGGCTTTGCGGCAGCTATGATTATGGTTGTTTATCTTTTTGTGATGCCGGGTAATGTAAAGAAGGATGATGCTTTTTTCCTTGCAGAATCAAAATATCACAACTATATGATGCAACGACTTGATCTGGACATACGTTCACAAGATCCTGAAGAGGTTGTGGAATATCTCCGGGGTCAAACTAATTCAAAAGTAGTCTTGCCTGAAATTGGAGATGATGCAAAGTTAGTCGGCGCGGCGTTGTCTGAAATTAATGG
>CAXMPV010000381.1:0-596 GCA_964195175.1 uncultured Thermodesulfobacteriota bacterium
CTCGGTTGCTGGAAGCGCAGGAGGGGGATCCTTCCTGCCCCATCATTCTTATT
Organism: uncultured Thermodesulfobacteriota bacterium; assembly: GCA_964195175.1. Taxonomy (GTDB): domain Bacteria; phylum Planctomycetota; class Brocadiia; order Brocadiales; family Scalinduaceae; genus Scalindua. The sequence goes on from CAXMPV010000381.1 coordinate 54, forward strand.
GGTGATCATCGTCTTGATGACGTTACCGATGCTGATTTACAGCACAAAGTCATCGCACAGTTGGAGTTTCCGCCGAGTTACAATAAATTTATGGACTCGATACATCGCGCTCAGGTTTATCGTGAACAATACGATATTAAAGCCGGACGCGTGCGCCAGCGTGATGTGCAGTTATTTCGCAGTTTAGTAGGCACCAGCCGAGAGTTACAAAAAGTCCGGGAGATGATATCGCAGGTTGCCGACAAAGATATTACCGTCTTAATCACCGGTGAATCAGGAACCGGTAAAGAGGTGGTTGCTAGAACACTGCACTACAATTCTAGTCGTCGTGATATGCCCTTTGTGCCGGTAAATTGCGGAGCAATTCCCCGAGAATTGCTGGAGAGTGAGCTGTTTGGGCATGAAAAAGGTGCTTTTACCGGGGCCATAACCAGTCGCGCTGGCCGCTTCGAGATGGCACAGGGCGGCACCCTGTTTCTTGATGAAATTGGCGATATGCCCCTGGATATGCAGGTAAAAATACTGCGGGTGTTACAGGAACGG
>CAXMPV010000382.1:0-593 GCA_964195175.1 uncultured Thermodesulfobacteriota bacterium
TAATTTCGCCTTGACTTGAGCCCATCACGATATAGAATCTCGACCCTTCGCGGCAACGTTGCCGAGGTTGAGGTTCAGCGAAGTCAGTAAAAATAAATTAGCGAGTGTAGCTCAGCGGTAGAGCATCACGTTGCCAACGTGAGGGTCGTGAGTTCAATCCTCATCACTCGCTCCAAACACGAAAAAAGGCCGTACCCTTGGGTACGGCCTTTTTTTTGGCCGGTGTCCGCTATACTGGCCACAATTTTCCGACAGCAAGAAAAATACAATATGTCGCTATTCGTTGAACTGAAAAGACGGAACGTCGTTCGCGTTGGCGTCGCCTATGCCATTGTCGCATGGGTAATTGCTCAAATTGCTGAGTTTGCTTTCGAGAATTTCGGGGCGCCTGAGTGGGTCCTCAAGACCGTTGTGGTCATCTTGCTGCTCGGCCTGCCGCTCGCGCTGTTCTTCGCGTGGGCTTTCGAGATGACGCCTGAGGGCGTCAAGCGCGAGAAAGACGTCGATCGGACGCAATCAATCACCGGTACAACGGGCCACAAGCTGGATAGGCTCATTATTGGCGCGCTTGTGATTGCGGTGGCGTATTTCGT
>CAXMPV010000383.1:0-590 GCA_964195175.1 uncultured Thermodesulfobacteriota bacterium
GAGCCGGCCCCACAAAAGAGAAGCCCGGCTCGACCAAGGGTCGAGCCGGGCTCCGATGCCGAGGGCGGGGTTCGAACCCGCACTCCCAATAAAGGGAACTAGGTCCTGAACCTAGCGCGTCTGCCAATTCCGCCACCCCGGCGATGGGGGCACATTATGTCAAGAGCGCCACCGCTTGCAACGGGTCTCGGGCGTCTTTAGGGTCCGCCAGGATCCAGGACCATGGCAGCCAAGAAGGAGAAGACATCGCACCCCATCGTCGAGGAGGGCATCGTGCTCGTGGGGACGGAGGTCAAGAGCTTGCGCCAGGGGTCCGCCTCCCTCCAGCAGGCCTGGTGTCGGGCTGAGGACGGGGATATCTGGCTGGTAGACGCCAACATTCCGGCCTACGCGGCGGGAAGCTGGACCAACCATGAGCCGAACCGCAAGCGCAAGCTCCTGCTCCACCGCCGCCAGATCAAGAAGATCTCCCAGGAGCTGAAGCTCCGCGGCCGGACCCTCATCCCCCTGGAGCTCTACTTCAACGCACGTGGCCGGGTGAAGATCGAGATCGCCCTGGCTCTGGGGCGCAAGCACCACGACAAGCGCCG
>CAXMPV010000384.1:0-590 GCA_964195175.1 uncultured Thermodesulfobacteriota bacterium
GTGAGAATACTTACAGAGGAGTATTGAAGAAAGGTTTATAATTATGAACCAATTTCCAAATAAAAGCATTCTTGCCGCAACAGATTTTTCAGAATACTCAAAAACTGCTTTGGACATTTGTCTGGGTGTTTACAGATGCATGAAGACAAAGCTCTACGTTTTACATACTATCGAGAAACTCCCTCATGATTACCGGCATTTACTATCCAGCACTGCACACGCAGACGTGAAACAAAAACTGGAAGAGGATGCCATATCCAAAATTAAGGCAATGATTCCTGCTGAGATAATGGAAACAGGGGACATAATACCCATGGTTAAATTTGGCAAACCCTTTCTGGAGACAATACAAGTTGCAAAAGAAAACAGTGTAGATCTTCTGGTGATAGGCACACATGGAAGGGCAGGAGTGGACAGGGTTATATTGGGCAGTGTTGCGGAAAGGATTGTAAGAAAAGCTTCATGCCCTGTTATGGTTATCAAGGGTATAAAGTATGCTGGCTTCAAGAGAATCATTGTTCCTATAGATTTTTCTGATTGTTCCAGGAAGGCATTAGAATATGCTATTGCCACAGCGGGAGCACACAATA
>CAXMPV010000385.1:0-285 GCA_964195175.1 uncultured Thermodesulfobacteriota bacterium
GTCGCAGATTTGTCGCAAATCCCTGCAAACCGTGATCCCCTAATATACGGAATCGCCTACTTCTTATTACCTTTCAACTACTTAAGATGGAGGCTGAGGCCGGAATCGAACCGGCGTCCACGGCTTTGCAGGCCGCTGCATAACCACTCTGCCACTCAGCCGGTGGGTAATCTATAGAACGCTATGCCCTGACACGAAAAACCCCGGTAGTTAACCGGGGCTCCCTGTCGCATATTTGGAGCGGGAAACGAGATTCGAACTCGCGACCCCAACCTTGGCAAGGTT
>CAXMPV010000385.1:295-577 GCA_964195175.1 uncultured Thermodesulfobacteriota bacterium
AGCTGAGCTATTCCCGCCGACTGCAACCCGTCATTTTATACACTGGCGCTTCACTGTCAAGCTCCTTCCTGTGGAGATTGCCCCTCTTTACCGGACAAAATAGGCCAGGCAGCCCTTAAATAAACAATCATGGACCACAATGTCAGGATGGCGGCGATATACAGCAGGATCACACCCACCATATGCGTAGGAAACAACCCCACCGGGATCTTGTACAACAACAGCAGAATCGCGATCATTTGCAGCGCCGTTTTAACCTTGCCGACAACTGAGACAGCAACC
>CAXMPV010000386.1:0-577 GCA_964195175.1 uncultured Thermodesulfobacteriota bacterium
CAATTGTATCATTACTGTCCGGTGCCGCTTCTTCTACAACCGTCGGAACAAAGCCAACCTTGCCTGTCCACTCAGGTGTCTCTCCGCCGGGATCAACAGTTGTCACCAGGTTAATATCATCCCTTGCTTCCCACTCCTTAAGTTCGTTTTTGTATACCAGATCATCAACAGTTTTTGCTCCATATATAATGGTGATATCTTTATATTTATCGCGAAGGTCGAGGCAGTTCCAGATAACTGATCTCAATGGAGGCAATGCAATACCGCCTGCAACGAACACAAGGTTCTTGCCTTCCCATTTTTCAATGGGGAATACATTTCCGTATGGCCCCCTGAACCCAACAGTGTCGCCGATATTCAGCTCCCTTAGCGCTTTGGTAACCCTTCCAGCTTCTCTGAAGGTGCACTCAATGTAGTCTTCCCTTGTAGGTGACGATGCAATACAGAAGGTACTTTCGCCGGCACCAAACACTGAATACAGCCCGAACTGACCTGCCTGGAATTTAAAATTCTTACCCTCTTCTTCGTTTAAGAAGTTGAGTCGGAATGTCCTTACGCCAGGCGCTTCATCTATCAT
>CAXMPV010000387.1:0-251 GCA_964195175.1 uncultured Thermodesulfobacteriota bacterium
CTACCCGCCTGGTGCAGTTCGTATGCTTCATGGATCAATTCTTTGGTTTCCACATTTATCATAATAAGTATTACAGCCTAACCCGAACAAGTCGGAAAAGAAATTATTCACCGCTCCCCGGACAAAAGGCGCCGAGGACAAGAAGGCGCAGAGAACGCCCGCTTTCAGCGGGAATATTTTCTTATTACGGTTTGATAGATTAAACTCGAAGCACGAAAACCGAAATACGAAACAATTTCCAAATCACTAAA
>CAXMPV010000387.1:316-562 GCA_964195175.1 uncultured Thermodesulfobacteriota bacterium
CATTTAGTAATTTGAATTTTGGATTTGTTTCGTATTTCGATATTCGTATTTCGTGTTTTAACTAATGAAACTTCATGGACTTACAAGACAACGACAACATGTTGGTAACTTCGGCACACTAAGCGCCTAAAAATTATATGACTAACAAGTTTAAAAGGGGGAAGGTAAAATGGGAATGACTAAAAATGTTCTTGTTTGTGGATTGGTGGTTGGTTTTTTTATTGTTGGATGCGGGCAGGATCAAGA
>CAXMPV010000388.1:0-559 GCA_964195175.1 uncultured Thermodesulfobacteriota bacterium
ATTTTTTATTCGCGATTCATCGAATAAACTGCGCGGACAATCGTTAGTTATAGAAAGCTTGAAAACCAATACACTACAGTTATGAAACTATTTCTGATCTTAGTAACGCTCACCGCGCTATGCTCAAGCTATGCCAACGCCACCACAAACAACCAAGTCGAGGTGCTCAACATCACACCAAGGCCAGCAAAACTAACCCAACAGATCGAACAGGCTTTAATCGCCAAAGGCGCTGACTACCTCCCCCGTACCGAACATTTGCAGGCAGATGGCAGCCCGGAGTTCACCAACCGCCTGATTCTCGAAGGCTCACCCTACCTGATCCAGCACGCTCACAATCCGGTTGACTGGTACCCATGGGGCCCGGAAGCTTTCGCCGCCGCCAAACGCGAAAACAAGCCTGTGTTTCTTTCCATTGGTTATTCGACCTGCCATTGGTGTCATGTCATGGAACGCGAGAGTTTCGAGAACGTGGCCATCGCCGCCATCCTCAACCAGCATTTCATTCCCATTAAAGTCGACCGGGAACGCCGTCCCGATGTCGACCAGACCTATATGC
>CAXMPV010000389.1:0-300 GCA_964195175.1 uncultured Thermodesulfobacteriota bacterium
TCGCAGGCTGGAGCGAGACAGACGTGTATGTTGTGAACCCGCATGGGGAACGGTTCTACGGCGGCCCGAAAAACAAGAAGTCCCCCGAGTTCGGATTATCCCTCGGGGGGCCCCTTTTGGCCTACGATCTTGACCTACAAGAATCTCGGGAAGAGCCAGGAAAGTGCGAGAAATCGTCGAAGGCTACGTCTGCTCCGTAAAAGGGATTAAGTGCTTGTTTGTGTGGTGCGCCCGGAGAGATTCGAACTCCCGACCTCCTGGTTCGTAGCCAGGCACTCTATCCAACTGATCTACGGGCGC
>CAXMPV010000389.1:310-547 GCA_964195175.1 uncultured Thermodesulfobacteriota bacterium
TCACCGTTAACCGACGACAGCAGGAACAATGAAATCAGGGGGTGTCTTGTGTTTTTCGGTCGTCGGACATCGGATAACGGTCAACGGTATTTCATGGCGGAGAGGCCGGGATTCGAACCCGGGGTAGGGCTCATCACCCTACAACCGCTTAGCAGGCGGCTGCCTTAAGCCTGACTCGGCCACCTCTCCGTGTGGTTCACAGTTCAGAGTTCACGGCTCCGGGTTCACTGTTCAGGG
>CAXMPV010000390.1:0-547 GCA_964195175.1 uncultured Thermodesulfobacteriota bacterium
CCTTACGAAAGTCTCGCTCGAAAGCTTATCTCCAACCACAACAACGGACCTTTAGATAACCGACTGAAGGTTATTAAAACGTTAGCCAAAGATTACCATGTAGACGGTATAATTGCTTTTTCCACCTGGGGATGCAGAAGAAACAACGCCGCAATACCGACCATTAAAGCGGAGATGGCTAAAGAAGGTGTCCCTCTTTTAAATCTTGATGGAGATTGTGTTGATGATACCAACTATATGTCGGGACAGATCGCCACAAGAACCGAGGGTTTTGTTGAAATGTTAGGAGTCAGGAAGTAGGTCGCTAAATCTGCCGCAGTTTTCCAGCTAACTCATATTAATTCACTCACCGTCAATTTCATCAGGCCGTTGTCATTCCTGCTCACAATCAAGTTAGATTTTTGGCTTCGCTTTGAATGACACTTTTATGGTCACGATGTCATTCTGAGGAACGGAGTGACGAAGAATCTCGAGATCCTTCGCTGCGCTCAGGATGACAAAGCGTCGCTTTCTTCGCGGAGTTTATACTGCCTGTCCCGTGTGTTGA
>CAXMPV010000391.1:0-546 GCA_964195175.1 uncultured Thermodesulfobacteriota bacterium
GTAAAATAATTATCAAAATTCAAGTGTTTTTTGAAAATTATGCCCTGAATTGATCTACTTTAGTAAAAAAGTAGAGAGATTATGGTGCTAAGGGAGAATACAACATCTCAGCTTCACCACCTGATTACGCTTGATATGTGAATGGTGTTTAAGAGACATGACAACATCAGGAAAATTGCATGTTATAGTTTATTAAATTCTTCAAAGAGAACGTTTTCTTCGTACTCTATCCTTTTGCTAAGAGCGCCAAAAAGCCTTTCATAGTCTCTCTGGAAATTGTTATCCTTAACTCCTTTGGAATATTTTGTAATGAAGTTTCGCATTTCATCATGGAGCCCTCCCAAACCATTAGTAAAAACACTTAATATTTCTTCCAGCTTCTTATCATGTTCCGATGCTTTCAAGAGAACGGGATAAAGCCATTGGTCCTCACTCCAAAGATGTTTAAGCAAATCCACAATTTCAGACATGAGTTTAGCCTGGTCCTCTTCCGTAAGAACACCAAGTTCCTTAACTTCTTTGAGTGCTTCAATAATTTCAGAATGC
>CAXMPV010000392.1:0-541 GCA_964195175.1 uncultured Thermodesulfobacteriota bacterium
TTAAATGTATAAGAAGAAACGAGCATGTTGAAAATGTTATCCTCCAAGGGTATGATTAATAACGAACCTGCCTTGCCGGCAGACAGGCAGCATGTAACCGTTAAAAAAATAATAAATATAAACACATGAAAAAAGTAATTGTAATTGTAGGGTTTTTGTTTTTCGGTATGACTGCAAATTCTCAAGTGTTGATTTCGTTGTTGTTAGGGGATAAACTAAATTCTCCGGATCTTGAATTTGGTTTAGATGGAGGGTTTAATTACTCGAGTATTACGGGTTTGGATTCAGACAACTATAGACCTTCGTTTCATTTAGGATTTTATTTTGATATACGATTAAAGGATCAATGGTGGCTTGATGCGGGTGTTTTAGTTAAGTCGGAGCAAGGAGCTGAAAGATTGAGTTATGATGATTTATTATTGTTAGGTATGACAAGACATGAAGAAGAAGGAAGATACGAGCAAGTTTTGAAAAGTTTTTTGGTGCCAATTCAATTAAAATATAGATTTAAGAATAATTTTTATGCCGAAGGCGGTTTTCA
>CAXMPV010000393.1:0-275 GCA_964195175.1 uncultured Thermodesulfobacteriota bacterium
TATAATCAAAATCTTTAAATTTCTCAACAAAATTAGTGCAAGTACCAATGGATTCCGTTTCGTATCCAGAATTTGCCATGGGCTGACCACAGCATGTCTGTCCCGAAGGATACGTAATATCTACCTTCAATTTTTCTAACAACTCAAGTGTCGCTTTTCCTACTTGAGGGTATAATTGATTGATATAACAGGGAATAAACAGTCCTACTTTCATGTGTCTATATTATTTTTTAATTCGGTCACATGCCGTTCGCTATTAATCATTCCCTTAAGTG
>CAXMPV010000393.1:285-541 GCA_964195175.1 uncultured Thermodesulfobacteriota bacterium
ACTATTTTTTAATTCGGTCATACTTCGACTACGCTCAGTACAGGCTTGGTTCATCCATTGTAGTCATTCCTTTGCCTGTCTCAGTCAGGGGTATTGACTTTTAGTTATGGATGATTCATTATATAATTTTATTATTGCGACTCACAAATAACATCTTTAAAATTATTTGTTAAATAAGAAACAACAAATTAAACGAGACACTTTCAATATCCACTTAGCAAAATTAAAAAATAACAAGATAAAGTCCTACCATTTA
>CAXMPV010000394.1:0-539 GCA_964195175.1 uncultured Thermodesulfobacteriota bacterium
AGGTCGTGCCAGAGGCAGTCGCCTGTCGCCTGAGGACGACTCTGTGGGGCAGCTCCAAGATCCGCCTTTGGCGGGAGGACGACCCTTGTTTGGGTAGCTTCAAGATCCGCCTTTGGCGTGAGAGGAACGACCGAAGAATCTTAACATTGAATTTCCTATACATCAGGTTATATCCTTAGATATACTACAACATCAGTATTTGCAGTAAATTATAAATTTTATCGAATTACATAAGATGAAAAGAGTGTGTGTGTATTGTGCATCAAGCTCTGGCGGACAGCCTGATTACGCCCGGGTAGCCAGACAACTGGCACGTGCCATGGTGAATAGAAATATTGGTCTGGTATATGGTGGGGCAAGCGTAGGGATAATGGGTGAAATTGCTAATGCTGTTCTGGAAGCAGGCGGAGACGTAATCGGTATAATCCCTGAAGGGCTCTTTGCTAAAGAAGTCGCACACACTGGCATCACCGAATTAAGAGAGGTTGGTTCTATGCATGAACGGAAATTGTTGATGGCTGATCTGTCTGATGGTTTTA
>CAXMPV010000395.1:0-269 GCA_964195175.1 uncultured Thermodesulfobacteriota bacterium
TGTCAAATGTCAAGCAATTGATTGACAACGATAATTCGAGTTTGCATCCGGGTTCGCGGGCATTGAGCAGTCAACTCACTGACGTCGTTTGTGAACAACGCTCGGGAAACTATCGCAGCATCTCACCATTGTTGGGTCAGGCCTGAACGCCATGGTCCTGACCTGTCACGCAGTGCTCTAGAAATCTTCCATTCGTCACCCAAAAGGACAAGAAATCTCTGCATGCTTACGTCACAGCACGTAGCATCGACCTACAGCGTCAACCGATG
>CAXMPV010000395.1:279-536 GCA_964195175.1 uncultured Thermodesulfobacteriota bacterium
ACCAAACGGCGAGAAGTCCTAAATGCATGATATAATTAACAAAATTTAGGATTTCTGGCGGAGACGAAGGGATTCGAACCCTCGAACGAGTTACCCCGTTACTCCCTTAGCAGGGGAGCGCCTTCGACCACTCGGCCACGTCTCCACCGATCCTCGTAATGACAAAAACCCTTATGCACAAGGCTGTTTTTCGCAAAATCGCCAAGACACAAAATGCGGGCCAATTTTTGTTAATGTGCAGAACGATGCAGGAACAT
>CAXMPV010000396.1:0-249 GCA_964195175.1 uncultured Thermodesulfobacteriota bacterium
AGCCACATAATTAACGGCATCAAAATTTATGCTGATGATTTTTCCATCCCAATCCTTTGGTATAAAAAACTTTTTCCGGTAAAAGGCAACTCCTTCGTAGTCCTGCTCAATCTCCTCCCAACAACTAGGAACTTTAATTTCCCGCTTATTTGGATGTTTATCGAAGTTGTCGTTGTAAAACCATTTTTGGGCTTTTCCTTCATTTTGATGGTCGAATATAATTTCCCATTCTCCGTTAAGATCTAGCCT
>CAXMPV010000396.1:275-536 GCA_964195175.1 uncultured Thermodesulfobacteriota bacterium
ATTAATTACAAATAATGTACATATTACGATGATGATTAGTTTACTTTTCATGTGTCTATATTTACTATTTTTCATTTGACACATGCTGTTCGCTATTAGTCATTAACTCACCTTGTTTATTGTTTTTAAAGGAGGCGTTGAATCTTCGATTTCCCTTGGGTGATAAATGTTTTAACATGCTCGTTTCATGTGTTTATACTATTTGTTAACTCGGTCAAATGGATCATTCATAATAGTCATTTCTTTAGGTATCGACTTTTA
>CAXMPV010000397.1:0-529 GCA_964195175.1 uncultured Thermodesulfobacteriota bacterium
AAATTCCATATCCGGTTTTTAAATAGATTAATCTTCATATTATTCCTTTGAGTTCCTTATACTATCACTTTGTGAAATCTTCTTTTCTTGGAAGGGTTTACAGAGTGTTACAAAGAGTTAAAAGTGCCTACCCGCCTGCCAATCAGTTCGGGCAGGAAGTTTTAAGTGAGCTAAAGTTTTGGTTAAATACAGTTTTTTTAATTTAGGTGCTTCGGTTCATTTAAGGCTCTCCAAACTTGGTTATGACATTGCTACACTACGATTCCTATTGTAATCATTAAGAGGCTGGTAACCTCATCTGCGTAGAAGCAGTTTACTGTATAGTTGCTCTTCCTGTCATATTCTCAATCTTAATTTCATTATAAGATCCTTCGGATGTTATTCTCAGCGTTCCACCCGCTCCTGTAACAGGCTCTCCGGAGGAGTTGAATGCAAATACAAGGTTTGTAGTACCTGTACCAACGGCATTAAATATCGCTTTAGAGCGTTCCGGTAACTCTTTTGATTCACTTGACCCTGTAGAGGTAAT
>CAXMPV010000398.1:0-526 GCA_964195175.1 uncultured Thermodesulfobacteriota bacterium
ATGGTGGAATAATTGCGGAATACGCGTACTAAAATGGCCAAACCAATTGCTGATTCAGCAGCAGCAACGGTCAAGATAAAAAAGACAAAAATTTCACCTAAATTATTTTTCCAATAATGCGACATGGCGACAAAATTAATATTCACCGCGAGTAACATTAATTCGATACACATCAATAAAATAATAATATTTTTTTTTTAATAATCTTCATCCTTTTTTTTTAAAACTTTTCATTCCTTTAATATTTATAACTTTTATAAAAAAAAAATAATATTTTTTAAAAAAAATATATTATTTAACGGTCTATCTTATAGTTACTTTTTTTTCATAAAATTCCAATCAAAAAGTAGTTTGATCTGAATTTTAAAAAATTGAATTTTCAATTTTTTAGTCAAAAAATGATGCAAAAATTTAATGTAATAAAAAAATCATCTAAAAATCACGTTTTTTTTCTAGTTTTTACTGCTTATTGTTTGAAATTTTAAAAAAAAAAGGTAACATCAGAGAGAAAATTAAAAATTCTATA
>CAXMPV010000399.1:0-240 GCA_964195175.1 uncultured Thermodesulfobacteriota bacterium
GTTATGAATGTTTCATGTGTTTTATATTTATTTTTTTTTAAGGGTCACCTGCTGCCTGCCTGCCTGCCGCAGGCAGGTTCGCTATTAATCATTAACTCACCTTGTTTATTGTTTTTAAAGGAGGCGTTGAATCTTCGATTTCCTTTGGGTGATAAAAGATTTAGCATGCTCGTTTCATGTGTCTTTAATATTTATTAAATCAGTCACATGGTTCATTCATAATAGTCATTGCCTTGGGTA
>CAXMPV010000399.1:283-525 GCA_964195175.1 uncultured Thermodesulfobacteriota bacterium
TTATGAATGTTTCATGTTAATTAAGTTCGCTATTTAATCTTACTTTTTACTTGTTGTTTTCTCCAAATACTCTTCCTCTGTAACTGGTTTACTTTTTCGTGCCCCATTTTTTCCTCTCAGCGCTGTTTTATTCAAGGCTTTTGCGGAATAGTCGTAATACGAAGTATCCAACTGTTTATAAATTGGACTTCCATCTTTTTTCGGCAAATCAGCTACAATTATTTGAAATTTCTGGAGTGCTT
>CAXMPV010000400.1:0-513 GCA_964195175.1 uncultured Thermodesulfobacteriota bacterium
ATTCCGGATTGTGAATGGAGTTCAGACGTGTGCTCTTCCGATCTGTGACTGGAGGAGCTTCTACTTCTGCTGGAAGCAGTGACAATGGCGGAGAAGTTCAGATTACATCAGGAGCATCTTCGACGGCTGAGGGCGGTGCTTTGACCATGTCTGCTGGTTTGGGTGGAACGAATAGCGGTGTCATGACATTGGCAACACAAGACACAACATCTGGCAATTCAGGAGCTGTGAGTATTACGAGTGGCGATGCTACTAGCGGTGTGGCTGGACCAATGACATTGACGGTTGGCTCCACTGACGACGCAAGTCTAGGAGGAGCTCTCACTTTGACTGCCGGATCAGCATCGAATACCAATGGCGGCAAGACACAAATTACAGCTGGAGCATCAGCGGGTGGCAATGGTGGCGAAGCTACCTTCACAGCAGGTGCATCATCGGGCGGAGTAGGTGGCGCGATCCAAGATCGGAAGAGCGTCGTGTAGGGAAAGAGTGTAACTGTAGGTGTAGATCTCG
>CAXMPV010000401.1:0-509 GCA_964195175.1 uncultured Thermodesulfobacteriota bacterium
TTTAATACGTGGGATGAGGACTCCGTTGCTATTCTGATTCTTGGTATAATGGCTGCAATCTTCACCGGTATAGGTGCAATAGCGATTTTTTGAAAACCGTTCACACTGTTTATAAACCCATTCGGGGCAAAAAAATTGGAATAATATATGACCACATCAATATTACTGAGTATCGCTATTATCGTCATAATCATGTTAGCCATGGCCGGGCTCAGCGAACTTACCTACCAGTTCTTTGGCAAAGGTAAGAAACTGAAGCTTATCATACACAGTGATGACAACTTCGAAAAAGCACTCACCATAGAGGGTGGAGACAAATTACTTAATACTCTTCAGAACAAAGGGTATCACATTCCATCAGGTTGCGGTGGAAACGCTACGTGCGGTCAATGCAAGATTAAGTTATATACCAATATGGGACCATACTCACCAACAGAAACGCCTCTTTTTGATCGTAAGTCACGAGATGAGACCAGGAAATTTCTTGAGAAAGGAATAGGTGACGGGTA
>CAXMPV010000402.1:0-506 GCA_964195175.1 uncultured Thermodesulfobacteriota bacterium
CCGGTATCTCTTTTTTCCATGGATCATCAGAAAGTTGTTTAATCCCTAACGACACCCTCTTTTTATCCTTATCAACTGACAGTATTTTAACCTCTATCATTTCACCTTTCTTAATTATCTCTGAAGGATGTGCAACTTTCTTTGACCATGACATATCTGAAATATGAAGAAGGCCATCTATGCCTTCATCAATTTCTATAAAGGCGCCGTAATTAGTCAAATTCCGAACCCTTCCTTTTATCGTATGTCCCGGCTGATATTTTTCTTCTATATTTGTCCATGGATTTTGCTCGACCTGCTTAATACTCAGGGAAATTTCTTCTTTATCTTTATTTATATTTAATACTACCGCCTCGACAGAATCTCCAATAGCAACTACATCTGAAGGATGATTTATACGTCTCGTCCACGACATTTCAGAAATATGTACCAACCCTTCGATACCGGTTTCCAGTTTGATAAATGCACCATATGACATAATATTGACCACCTGGCCTTTAATCTTT
>CAXMPV010000403.1:0-503 GCA_964195175.1 uncultured Thermodesulfobacteriota bacterium
TGAATCAAAACGTTTCGGTTCGGGAGGAGTGAACCGTAAAAGAAGTATTACATTCACTTTAGTCACTTCAAACTTTTCATAATACCAAAACTATGTCTGATAACAGAACAATAATGCACGTCGACATGAATGCCTTCTTTGCCTCTGTGGAGCAGCAGTCTAAACCTTCACTCAGGGATAAGCCTGTTGCTGTTATTGGTGCGCAGCAAAGAACGGTTATTACCACCTCTTCATATGAGGCGAGGGCTTATGGCGTTAAGGTTGGCATGACAGTGCCGGAGGCAAAGAGGCTATGTCCTGATATAATATTTGTTGCAGGTAATAATAAAAAGTATACAGACACATGCACGCGCCTTGTCAAACTTTTCGGGGACTATACACCGTTGGTGGAGGTATATTCCGTTGATGAGGCATTTCTCGATATAACGGGATCCCTCTGCCTTTTTGGTAAACCGGAAGATATTGCCATGCGGATTAAGAGGAAGATCCGGAGGGGTTTTGGG
>CAXMPV010000404.1:0-502 GCA_964195175.1 uncultured Thermodesulfobacteriota bacterium
GCTTTTTCCTAGTTTTTATTTTTTAAATTACGTGCTTATTATTTTAAATTCAAACACCAAATAACGTCACATGAAACGAGCTTGTTAAAAATCTTCTCACTTAAGGGAAATCGAAGATTCAACGCCTCCTTTAAAAACAATAAACAAGGTGAGTTAATGATTAGAAGCGAAAGGCATGTGACAGATAAAAATCAATAAACATAAACACATGAAAAAAACATCACTTTTTACATTAGTAACAGCAGTTTGTATGCTGTTTGTACAATCGATAGCAGCAGAAATAAAACTGCCTGCAATTGTATCATCAAATATGGTATTACAACGAAACACAACTGTGGTTTTATGGGGTTGGGCAGATGCCAATGAGAAAATTAAAATAGAAGTCTCTTGGTTAGATGAAGCGCTAAATGTAGAAGCTGATCAGGATGGAAATTGGAGAATTGAAGTAAAAACATCAGAGAGTAAAGACCGGCAACAAATTAATTTAGCAAGTAAGAATTCT
>CAXMPV010000405.1:0-500 GCA_964195175.1 uncultured Thermodesulfobacteriota bacterium
TTTTTTTTGTTAACTGAAACTTCCCCCGTCCAATTTTCGACCGTATTTTAAACTAACACTGAAGAAAATTCTTACTTTTTTTGAATATTGGATGAAAATTCCCGGCAGGGGGGGGAAAAATGTTCAATTAAAAACCCGAAAAACTAAGTAAAAAGTAATAAACCCAAATCGTCTAAATTACCAGTAATACTCAAAAAAAAAAAATCGTCTAATGGTAAAAATGCTTTTTTTTTAGTTTTTCACATTTTTTGTTTTTTTTTTGTTTTTTTTTCATATGTAAAACTTTCATATTTTTACAACGATGTTTTACTCGTTACATATTCGTATATATATATATACAATACTCGCTCACTTCTCTCACTCACGCCCCGCCCCCCCCTCCAGTATCTCTCCGTTGCAATGCGTGTTGGCCTTCTCAACATCTGGAGTTGAATGCAACCCGCCTCAATGTTTCTATGTGTGTGTGTATGTAGGCATGCACGTATCCCTCGCTCCCTCAC